>NZ_CAWUDI010000006.1:0-216088 GCF_963920925.1 Calothrix sp. CCY 0018
TAACTCCTAACTCCTAACTCCTAACTCCTAACTCCTAACTCCTAACTCCTAACTAGCTGATGCCCGATCTATAACTTCCTTAAACCTTTTCATCACGTCTTTTCGTATTGATTTGAAATGTGGATTCTCTATTTTATTTTCAGATCGATCTGCACCATCAATATTAAATTTACCGTAATAAACTCCTGTAGGAAAATACAGTGGACTACCATTCAAACCTTTCTTAAGAAAAAGAATGTATTTGGCATTTTTAACTAAGGGTTGGTAATCGTCAAATACCCGGAGAACACTTTTATCTGTATTTTTATCTGGAACTATAGCTGCTTGTTGTCCAATTAATAGCGTGTCAGAAGATGATGCACCTTTGATCGCACGTTGTACTTTAAATTCAGTTTGGGAAATCGCTACACTAATATAACCGTCAGAATCCCGTTGAATTAAAGGCGTACTTTCCGCTATTGATTGTGTTGGTTTTCCAATAACGATAATGTCTGATTTTGCAATTAAATCTTCTATATCTTTTGGTACAATAATATCTCCGTCTACTCTTGCAACTGTCAAATCCTCAATAATTTCAGTGCTTGAAAGTACTTTTTCCGTACTTTGTGCTACGGAATTAGCAGTATTTTTTGTAATAATTAAACTAGCAACAAATATCGCGATCGCTGCAATAGCTATAAAATAATTTCTCTTCTTCAACAGTTCCCCCATTTTGTTCTTAAATTCGCTTTATCGTATGCCTTTACATCTAAATTTGCCCTTGCGCTGCTAACTCCTAACTCCTAACTCCTAACTGTTTCACAATCGGTTTACGAGTTTCCAAATCAAACTCATACCCCCGTGGCAAAATATGCAGTTTCGCATTGCAAACTGCTAACCCTTCATCTTTCAAAATAACGTCAATATTGCTGTGGGTAACGTCTGTCTCGTCAATGATGGTAACGGCTCCTTCTCCAATTACTTTAATTTTATTTCCAGTAACTAACATCGCGGTATTTTCATCAATTCCAAATCCTAAAACCGCTTCTTTTTGCTGGGCTAAAGCTGAAATTAAACGTCCCATACGACCGCGCTGTAGAAAATGCTGATCTATAATTACTCCGGGGAGAAAACCCATTCCGGGAGACATTTTGACAATTTCCATCCGAGGATTTGTTTCGGAATCGCCATCAAAAATCATCATATCCGGCATTATGGCAGCACCAGCACTTGTACCCGCAATTATCATTCCCTCAGAAAGCCGTCGGTGAATAGCTGCACCTAAATCGGTATCTTTAATGGTATCGACAATTCTAATTTGGTTTCCTCCAGTGAAGAATGCGCCAGTTGCTTTGTCAATATCCTGTAATGCAGTAGATGAATATGCATCTTCTTTGGTTCTGGTATCAATGATGCGAACATCTTCTGCACCTAATTGCTCGAATAAGCGAATATATTCTTGTCCTACTTCTATCGGTAAGTCTGTTGCAGCAGTCAAAATCGCAATTCTTGCTTTGATTCCGCCCGCATAGCGAACAAATTCTCGCAGAATCTCGCATTCCCCTTGTTTCTCTTCCGCGCCGCCAATAATTAACAGCTGCCCACGGATGCTATTCTGCGTCATTTTATCTCCGATTATTTATTGAAATATAAATATTGAATTTCCGATCTTAATTTAATCGATCAAACTATTTTTATTTCTTTTGCAATACAAAAATATAACAGTTAGTAGTTAGTAGTTAGCAGTTAGCAGTTAGCAGTTATCAATTAAACATCTGCTAGTTAGTAGTACAAGAGTTACAATTACAAACCTGATTTTATCCACAGCATCTCGTATTGATAGCCGATATTTATATCCATCAATTGATGATCCACACCCTGCTGGTGAAAATTGATAACTGATAATTGTTTATTCAACTGAATTAGTACGTAACATTTCATTTAAAACAGAACGTGCTTCATCTAAAGGTAAATGTCTTGGCTTTCCATTTATAACAATCTGAAATTCGCTATTATCTGGGCCATCTCCAAACCCAGAAATAAGCTTACGCTGAAAAGCTTCATCAGCAAGCCGCCGAATCTCATCTCTAAGAACGGCTTCATCAGTATTCATTTGCTTTCTCCTAATTTTTCCAGTATTTAATAATATACAGTTATAACATCTTATTACAACTTTCTCAGGTCAGAAATTTTTATTTGTATCATTAATCTAAAGTTGTAAAAAATGAGTTTACATTTATTTATTTTATTTAGCAATTTTTAAATATTTAATTTTATTTGATTCTATTTATTACTTGTAAGCTGAGAATTTGCATTTACACCGAAAACCGGGTTCCCTTATTAGCAAGAAACCCGGTTTATTCAAACTTATCGAAATTATGTTAGCTGACACGGGTTGATTTAAACACAATTTAATATATAATAAAGAGCGAAATTATTAAATCGTGCGTTACAGGTAGTTTTTGATAAATTAAGACTATTTATGATCATGCCTTAACGCACCTAACACCTAACAACTAATTTCTAGAACCTTTATAAATTCGATTCATTTGTTCCCTTGATAAACGTGTCATAGGGAAACCAAGATCCTCGTAATTTGTTGTATCTATTACTGGTTCGGCTACTTCTTCAGTCTCGAATTCATTTATTTGGCTTTGGGGTGTAGTATAAGCATGAGTTATTGGGTCGTATGCTAGAATTTCTCCGGTTTCAATTTGATAAATCCAAGCATAAATACTAATTTGCTTTTGATAAAGTTTGGAGTGAATAAATGGGTAAGTTCGTAAATTATCGATTTGCGTCAAAACATTCTCAGCAACCATAATTTCCAGCAAATCTTCCTCTTCATATTCGCTGTAATGGTCATAAACCAAACGTCGGGTAGCTTCGGCATACTTAAGCCAATCAAACACCAAAGGCATATCTGACTGTAATTTGTTTAGCTTCATTAGCCCTTTCATTGCCCCGCAATGAGAATGACCGCAAATAATAATTTGGTTAATACATAAAGCCTGTACCGCATACTCAATAGTCGCCCCTTCGCCGCCATTTGTAGCTCCAAAGGGAGGAATAATATTACCGGCATTGCGAATTACAAATAGTTCGCCAACTCCAGCTTGAGTAATTAAATTAGGGTCTACGCGAGAGTCAGAACAAGTAATAAATAATACTCGTGGTTTTTGTCCCTGAGAAAGTTGTTCAAATAATTCTCTATGGGTACTGTAATAATTAGCTTTAAATTCACGCAGACCCTTTACTAGTTTCTTCATTTCAATCTTTTAGTGGAAGAGGTGGGGAGAGGGGGAGATAGGGAGAGGGGGAGACAAGGGGACAAGGTGAAAAGTAACTTACTTGCTACTCGCTACTAACTCCTAACTCTTAACTCCCTATTTTTGAGCATATATTCTTAATCTTAAACTTTAACAGCACATCCTGACAGGATCTATTTGCATATCCACAACTGGACGAGCCATTTTTTCAACCTAGACAACTGGCTGACAGTCAGTCCTAACTAAAGATTCTTCGCCTATCGCTAAATCTATACCAAAGTGTTGTTGAAATAATCTTTTCTGCCTAACGAACCATTTTAGTTAATCTATAAGTTATATTTTTAATTGCAAAATGGTTAATAATAATTAATCAGATCGATAATTAAAATCTACCTTTAGAATGAACCTTCACCTGTTTACTTATGTATATAGATGGTTGTCTTATTCTATTTAACTGTTTATATTACAAGTGAACTGAAAAACTTGTATTTATACAAATCTATAATTATCAAAATTTATAACTTTAAAAATCCAAATTTCAAAGAAAATGGCTTTTACAAATATTCTCGTAGCTTTAGAACTTTCACCCAGAGATGAATCCGTTTTTTCTGAAGCATTAAGTTTAGCTCAAAGTATCGGAGCGCAATTAACATTAATTCATTGTTTATCCGACCTCACCGAAATGGCAATGATGTCTCAAACATCTATGGATAGCGGTATGGGTTTATCTGGAATCCCCGGAGCAACTAGTATGTCTCCAGCAATGGTCAATATAGACTTAATCGAAGATGCTAATATAACTAAGCATCAACAAGTTGAAAAACATTTAGCACTGTATCAAAAAGAAGCTTCCTCACAAGGTGTTCGGGTTAAATATAAATGTTATGAAGGTACGGAAAATATTGGCTCCCAAATTTGCCAAATCGCTAGAGATTTAAACGTAAATTTAATAATTTTGGGTCGCAAAGGGCATAACGCAATTGCGGAAGCGTTCTTAGGCAGTGTCAGCAATCACGTACTACATCATTCACCCTGCGCTATCTTAGTCATTCAATAAGCATATGGGAATATTATTCGTTTATACAAAATTACATCTAAAGGGTTATTCTAGAACTTCTTAATATCTGTCACTCGAATGCTGTTTTCCAGTTTTGCAAGCTGTATTCTATTAAGTGATGATTAGATACGGGCTGCAAGCAAATCAAATATCACTGCCTTTGGTAACTCAATTTATTTTGATATGTTTAGCTTATTTAGCAATTTGCTTTACCAAGAAATAAAATTGTAAATAGTATCAGTGCAGTCTACTGTACTAGATCTTAATAGTGACTTATCGATTGCGGTCAACACTTAGCTGGAGAACATTATGAAAATATCTATTCCAACTCGCGGACAAAGAGAAAGAGAACTTTCGCAACGCATTCAAGGTTTGTATGCCAATCAGTTAGGACACAGACCAACGAAAGTTACTTGTCAACTATTCGATGATTCTTTGGCGATTGTTATGGAAAATTCCATCACTCCAACAGAGCAATTATTACTCGATCAAGGACAAGAGGAATTAGCAGAACAGGTGCGTTCTGGCTTGGATGATGCCATAGAACCAAAACTTAAAGCGTTGATTGAGGAAGTTTTAGAAGTAAAGGTATTAGATTTAATGGGTGATGCAACTTTAGAAACTGGTAGAAGCGGTATTGTTATTGTACTATCAAAAACCCCAGAAGTTCGTAACCCAGATGCGATTCCTAAAGCAAAGCCAAAAGTATCTAATGAAAAGAATGGTAATCATTCTTCAATGGAATAATTTTTAATTTCAATATTTATTATTAGTAGAAAGAGAATTAAATCAGGTTAATAATACGGTTAAAAATAAAACATCTTATAACCAGTTTAATATTAAAACTTTCTACTTAATATTAAAATAATCAACTAATTAATCGGCTAATTTTTATTTATCAAGTAAAACTAATGAGTTTCAATTGTTGTTAATAGGTATTCTATGATGTATTCTCAAATTTCACCTTCTGACAATGTAGACCAAATTTTGGTTGAACGCATACAGTCTTTATTTATAGATAAGTTAGGACATCAACCTGAAGATGTTTACTGCCGTTTTTTAGATAACAAATTAACTATTGTGATCGAAAATGCTATTACTAAACCAGAGAAACTCTTAATGGCAGCAGGATATCAGGAAATAGTTGAGAAGGCAAGAAGTAGTATAGAAAAAATATTGCAACCCGATTTTAAACTACTAATTGAGGAAGTTACAAATTCTCAAGTAAGCAATATTCTTTTCGCAACTCATCTTGATACAAACTACGTCAGTATTATTGCTTTATTTGCCGATAACTATAAGTTAACTTCTAATAAAAAACTACAACTTACTGAGGATTCTGTTTCAAATTAAGATAGCTACAAATCAGTTCTTCTATTTCCTCAAGCATATAAGGCTTGCTGATATAAGCATCAAAACCAGCTTCTAAAATACGCTTTTTCTCATCAGCCCTTGCTAATGCCGTTACTGCAATTACAGGTATATGACTTGTAGAGTTATCTTGCTTCAAAACATGAAACAAGTCTATACCGTTTGTTTCTGGCAACATAATATCTAGTAATATTAAATTAGGCTGGGATTGTCGTGCAATCTGCAAGGTTTTTTTGCCATCAGGTTCGCCGATAAATCTACAGCTTAAAGAATCAACTACGTAATTAATTATTAATAAATTATCTTCGTTGTCTTCAACTGCTAATATCAGAGGTAGTTCGGAATTACGTTGCTGCTTGCCAGATTCATCAAGTTCCATTCGCATAGTCTGCTCCGTACATAATCGATTTATATCTCTACTTTCAGCACAGACGAGACTTTCCTCCAGCAGCTAAGCTGACACATTAAGTGGATGAATTGACTCGTAACTCGCTTTCTATCGGGTTAGTAACTCTTTGCCTGCTTTCAACAAGGAAAGAAACTATCTAAGCTGATACAATGAGAATACTACAATAAATTATAAATAAAATTCTACCGTTTTAGGTAACAAATAAATAGTTAGTGCCCTAAATAGAATTATAATAAATACATTTTATACATTTTCGTATATTTATCTATATACCAATAACTACGGTTGAATTATATGATTCAAGGTATTTCGCATAAAGACCAATACTTATTTAAAGTAGCCATTGTTTCGGCGAATTGAGAAAATTTAACTGGTTTTAATAAATATCCTGCTACATTTAATTTATAAGCTTCGATCCTATCTTTATCTTCATCGGAAGTGGTGAGTATAATTACTGGTATTGGTCTAAGTTTAGAATCTGCTCTCAACTGCTGTAGAAACTCTAATCCTCCCATTCTAGGCATATTTAAGTCTAGCAAAATGATTCTCCGCTGTTGAGGAATTTGTGGAGAGTCGCCATTGTCACCTCGTAGCATTTCTAAAGCTTCCAATCCATTGAAAGCAACGTAAAGTGGATTTGTGATATTATTTCTTTTAAACGCCCTTTTGACGTTCATCACATCTACTTCGTCATCTTCAACAAGTAGCACATTTAAAGTTTTTTCCTCCATTGTCCCTTCCAACTATAGTTTAAATAAATTGATTTTTAATCTGAGTTTGCCATAAATGATAGTTCTCTGCTCATATCTTAAGATACTAAATTTATCTTTTTATTTAACTGTCTAATAGTCATGGTTAAATAGTCTCATATGCGATTCTTTAGGAATATATATTGTAATCCAGGTTGCTTGCTGTTGGGTAACTCTGAGTGGGGAGCTGTCAAATTCATATACTTTACTTAACCCAGGTAAACCGGAAAGTTGTGCCTTTCCCGACTTGAGATTCTAGTGTAATCGTTCCTCCTACTTCTTCAACTATTCTTTTAACTATAGCAAGACCAATACCAGTATTTTCACGCTTATCGCGCGCTTCTAATGTTTGGAATATTACGAAAATTCTCTGATGATATTGTTCTGCAATACCTTTACCATCATCGGCAACTGCAAATTCGTAAAATTGATCTTGTTCTCGAACGGAAATTGTCACCTTACCATCTAAACGATTATGGTGTTTGACAGCATTATTAATTAAATTACTAAAAACCTGTTGTAAAGGAATCTTTTCAGTAAATAAAGTGGGCATTTCCCCAACAATTTCAATGGTAAACTCTTCCGGAGGAGAAACTGAGTCAATTACTTCTTCTAGAAGTTGAGCAACCACAACCGTTTCCGGTTGGGTTTTGATTCTTCCGACACGGGAATATTGTAAAAGCCCGTTAATCAAATCTTCCATGCGATATACTCTACCGCGTAACAAACTCATTTGCTTTTGCGTATCGGGAGTTAGCACTTCTTGTAAATCTTCCTCAATCCATTCCGATAAATTGGCGATCGCTCTTAAAGGAGCTTTTAAATCGTGGGAGGTAACGTAAGCAAACTGATCTAATTCTTTATTGCGCTTTTCTAATTCCCTTGTAGTTTGCAATAAAATTAAATTAATTTGAGCTAATTCATCAGCCCTCGCTTGTAAAACAGCTTCTGTTTGCTTGCGTTGGGTAACATCATTGAGGGTACCGTAAACCCCAAGGGTTTCACCATCAGAATTATGTTCGATTTGAGCGTACATTTCTAGCCAGCGGAAATTGCCATCTTGAGTCAGAATGCGGAATTCATATTGAAAATGTTCTTGTTCACCTGATATTACCGATTCAAATAACTCTCTACCTTTTCGTTTGTCTTCTTCGGCATACATCAAATTGGTAAATGATTCGAGCAAACTATCTTTTATATTAAACCCAGTAATCTCAGTCCAAGCTGCACTCAAAAACGTCCAAATACCCGTTCTAGCTATCTGAAAAACAACTTCTTTGACGCTGTTAACTACATTACGATACAAACGCTCGCTTTCTGCTAAAGCATTTTTCATCCGCTTGCGTTCACCCACGTTATTAAAAGCAACACCCATTAAGTTATCTGGTAAAGGAAAAGCCGTGACTTCAAAAAAAGACACGGGAATGCGATCGTCACCATAAGAAAATTCTCCTAAATCTTTAACTTGCTTGGATTTAACTACTTCAGCGTAGGCTTCTACGATGGCAATATGCTCTCGATGTAAAACGTTAGGAAAACATTCTTCTATCGGCTTACCCACAAAATGATTGATATCTACACCCAGCATTTGCGATGCAGCAGGATTAATAGTTGTTAACCGAAAACTGGTGATATCGTCAAGATCGTCCATTTGCCAAATGCATAAACCAATTTGGATATTTTCGACAATATCTTCATAAATTTCGATTTCCGATCTTGCTAATTTTTCGCTTTCAATTAACCGATCTTTATGTCTATTTGATTCCTCCAACTGCGTCGTGCGCCGTTTTACCCTGGCTTCCAACTCTTGATTCAAACGAACAATTTCTGCTTCGGCTGCTTTGCGTTGACTAATATCTTGGTGGGAACCAACCATACGAATAGCTTCCCCATTTTGATTCCACTGAGCCATCCCGCGAGCTAAAATCCATTTGTAGCTGTTATCTTTACAGCGCAAACGAAATTCAACGCTATATTGGGGAGTTTGATGATTTAAATAAGCCTTCCAAGTTGCTTCTGTCAAGTCAATATCTTCTGGATGAAGCAAGTTTTGCCATCCTTGATAGCTATTTTCTACTTCTGAATCGGTATAACCCAACATTTCTTTATATTGAGTAGAGAAAAAAGCTTCATTCTCCTTAATATTCCAATCGAAGATACCGTCTCCCGTACCCTGCAAAGCTAGCTCCCATCGTTCTTCACTTTTTTGCAACTCCGCTTCTGCTTGCTTTCTGTCGGTAATATTAAGGCTGGTACCAACAATCCGATAAATTTGACTTACTTCGTCAAACAAAGGCTTTAAGTTTGTTATCCACCAGGAACATTCTTCCGACTGATTAAATTTTAAGCATTCTTCATAACTAACGCTTTCCCCAATTGACAAACAATAATTGTAGCGTTCTCGAATCGACAAAGCCACATCATTCGGAAGAATTTCTTCGGGAGTTTTTCCTTCAATTTGCTTTGAAGTAATCCCCATTAATTTTTCACAAACCGGGTTAATACTTTCATAAATAAATTCGTCTTTGTTTGTAGTCTGAACTACAAAAATTGCTTCTGTGACTCCTTCATAAATACTGCGTAAAAACTGTTCTTTTTGCTTTTTATCTTCAATTTCTTCTTGCAGTTTCTCAGGAGTTGGTAAAGCTAAGATTTGGGGAATTAAATAAGTTAAAGCAATTGCAGTTACAAACGAAACTACAGCAGTAATTGCTCTGATATATCCCGAAATCCAGTAATGCGGATGCCATAAAGTCCAGATATCTACTAAATGTCCGGTACCGCAAAAAACAATAAAAGCAGCAAACAGCAAGAAAATTCCGTTAAAAGGAATATCTGCTCGTTTGCGAAGAATATGTATCAGAGTTATGGGAATAGAAAAATAAGATAAACCAATCACAGCGTCGCTCACCAGATGCAGCCCCACCAACCCAGGTTTCCATAGGTAGCAGGTACCGTGAGGCATTAGAGAGGCAGTCGCGATAAAATTTGCTAAGGTTAAGAGCATTTTTGCCAAAAATCAATAGATATTTATATTCTTAACTATTTTTTACACTATACCAAAGCTATAGAACACAATTGGGATATATGCGGTTGCTCGGATGAAAGCTGTTCACATACGATAACTATTCATATTCCTATTAATTAAATCTTAAAAAAATCTTAAAAAATCATTAAAAAAGTATTAAATTATTTAATTAAAAGCACATTACCAAGCGTACAATTAAGTCTTACGCAATCGCAACGTTAAGATCCCCCCAACCCCCCGATTAATTGGGTGGCTTTGCGTAAGTCGTAACAATATGAAAATTTATTTAAAGATAAATTAAAAACAACAACGGATTTATCTAGAGGAGGATACCTTAATTAATCTTTTAATAGAGCGTGAATGTAACTGTAGGTTGATGGAAATACGATCAATTCCTCTTATAAATAGAGTAAGCTTCTGTTCGGATTCATATTTAACCTGATAAAACAGAAAAACAGGAGAAGAACGAATTAAATTATCTAATAAATATGTAGTAATCCGTTAAGAGTAAAAAAATGTTAGTCATGCTAGGCAATCGAAATACACGTGAAATAAGGCAAAGCGATAGCAATAATTATAATTTTTGGGAAGATCAAAAAATTAAAAGTATATTAGGTCATCCGGTTAAACGAGTTATTTGCGATAAGCAGGGCAATATTATCCTCGATATTGGTGATATTATTACTTTTCGTGCCTTAGAACAAGTAAAGCAAGCCAACGAACTTGATTACTTATTTACTTCCGTTTATCGCAAGTAATTTGTTACTTATCTATATACTAAAAATTAATTAAAAATTAGAGTTAAGTCTAACTGTATATTATTTTTGTTATTTAATCTGAAATTAAGGTAGCTATTAGATAATTATTACTCGAAATTAAATTAATAAAATGTCTATATTACCTTGGGTACTTCTGCTTCTCGCTTCCGTATATGCAGCCCATTGGGGAGCAGATAAAATTGCCGAGCCTTTACAGAAACTAAGGCAACAGTGGGGACTTTCCGAAGCTGCGGGTGCAGCTTTTGTCGCTTTTGCTACCGCTAGCCCGGAAATAGGAACTAATACAACCAGCGCCATTCGTGGTTTTTCCGATATCGGATTAGGTAATTTGTTAGGAAGTAATATTATTTCCGTTCCTGCAATTGTCACGGTTGCTTATATCGCTTCATGGTGGCGCAATCGAAAAAAATCGCGAAGTAATAGTAACGATAATAATTCAACATCTTCCAAAGCTCTAAAAGTTAAATCAGAAGCATTGTACGTACAGGCAATTCCTTATTTATTAATAGTCGCTTTAGCAGCAATACTTACGTTACCGAAAGCTTGGCGAGGTTTGCAACCCATCGACGCTTGGATAATGTTAGTTGCTTATGTAATTTATTTAGGTAATGCAGTATTACGTAAGCGCAAACAAGGCTCACGAGTTGAATGGAATCGCAAAGAAATAGTTACTGCTGTAATTGGAATTGTTTTACTGATTTTTGGAGCTTATTTTACCGTAACGGCAACTGAAAAAATAGTTTCTAATTTAGGAATTTCCAGAGTTATTGGTGGTTTATTTATAACCGCAACATTAAGTATTGTTCCTGAAGTATTTGCAACTTGGAGCGTTGCCGGTAGCGGACAACTTACAGCTGCTACCACCAGCGTCATTGCCGACAATACAGCAACAATGACTCTTGCTTTCTTTCCTTTAGCTCTTGTTACCTTACCTGTTGATAATTTACTACTTTACTCGGTTAATCTAGCATTTGTCGCTTTGTTGGGAATAATATATGCAGCGTTTCTTTACTGGGGAAAACCAAACTACAGCTTTTCTCTCAAAGAAGTTTTGATACTCAATGGCGTATACGTAGTTTATCTGGCTGTAATGGTGTTTGGTGTTTTGAAAGTAGTTTAGAAAGTAGAGAGTTAGGAGTTAGGAGTTAAGATTTATTATTGGTAACTGATAATTGATAACTGCTAACTGAAAACTCAACCTATTGATTGATTTCACTTTGATAAATAAAGTTTATTTTGAACTTGGGTTAAGCATTTATTCCAGGGATAAATCTGTATATTAAATATTTATGAACATGAAAGACTTAAAAGGAAAAAACGTTATTATTACGGGTGCTGGGAAGGGAATTGGAAAGGCGATCGCCATCCGTTTTGCTGAGGAAGGGGCGAATGTAGCCTTAAATTATTACAAACAACCAAAAAAAGCAGAAGACGCGCAAGAAATGATGCTCAGGGAGCAAACTAGTCTTCAAATAGAAAATTACGGTGTTAAACATCTGCTGATTGAGGCCGATATTTCTAAAGAAGATCACGTCGTAAATATGTTCTCTAAGACAGTAGACAACTTTGGTGGTGTAGATATTCTAATCAATAACGCCAGCGTTGATACAGATGGTGCTTCTTCTCATCAAATAGAAATTTCTGAATTCGATCGCATCATTGCTGTTAATCTTAGAGGGACTTATATCTGCTGTCGCGAAGCTATCAAGCACTTTTTAGATACAAGCCACGGTGGTGTAATTATTAATAATTCCAGCATCCACGAGGTTATCCCCAAACCTTATTATGCAGCCTATTCTGCCAGTAAAGGAGGCATGGAAAATTTAACCCGTACTTTAGCTTTAGAATATGCACATATGGGAATCCGGATTAACTCGATTGCTCCGGGCACAACAGCGACACCCATCAACCCTTGGGCTTCCTCACCCGACGAAAAAGCCAAAGTCGAACAACATATACCAATGCGTCGCACCGGAACACCCGAAGAAATGGCTGGTGTAGTCGCGTTTCTCGCTTCCTCCGAAGCTTCTTACATCACCGGACAAACTTTATTTGTAGACGGTGGATTAACTTTATATGCAGATTTTCGTCAGCCTTGGTGTTGACAGTGAACAGTGAACAGTGAACAGTTATCAGTTATAACTCCTAACTCCTAACTCCTAACTCTCCACTTTTTACCTTCAACCAAATTAGCTATATAAATGGATATAGATAACTATATAAAAAACTTTCTCATGATAGAGGGATAGTGAATAATTAATAGCTAATATATTAAGTAAGAAAGAAAAAAACAAATAAAAAACCAAATTTTTGGTTAATTATAAATCAATTAAAGGAGTCAATTATGAGTACTGAAGATAAAGCAAAAGCTGCTGGTAAAAACATTGAAGGTAAAGCTCAAGAAGCAATGGGTAATCTTACCGGCGACCCTGAAGATCAAGCAAAAGGAAAAGCCAAGCAAGGTGAAGCTGAAGCTCGTCAAACCGTAGAGAATGCAAAAGACAAAGTTAAAAAAGCAATTGATTAATTTTTAATCAGTTATTAATTCATTGGTGAATTAATAATAATGCTTGATTATATTATTATTCATTAAATGGAATAATTGAGTTTTAAAAATAAAGGAGTTAGATTAATTTCTAACTCCTTTATTTTAATATTTAAGGTTAGTTAAAGGGAAAAGGGAACGAGAAACAAGGAATAGTGGGTATAGGAAACATTAATAAATAATATGACAAGTAATATGAAAACTTATTTCAATAAATTCAAAATTATCAAATTATAAAACTATTAATCTAAAGAACAGGCATCAGGTGTTAAGATGCAAATCAAACACATCCGCTGTTAAAATCCAAAATGGATTGACAAGTGGTAACAAAAAGTGTGAAAATTTTTATTAATTTCTGATTGAAATATATCTGGATTGTTAACTAATTATTTGTTCAAATTTGGACTGTGACAATGAATATTTCTTTTAACTACGTTTTAGCAGAGCTAATTGACAATACTTATGGTAGGGCTGACTACTATATGTCACTCACAGGAATAGTTGTAGTAGGTTTTATTGCAGCAGTTTCTATTGGCTCCATTGCTTGGTACAATTCTAAGCGTCCCGTAGGTTGGGAAGATAAAGAACGTCCCGATATTGTTCCAGATGTTAAAAAGTCGAAAAGTCCTGGTTTGTAGTATTTTAGCTGCAATTCAATTAACAGTATTTCTGTAGCATTGTTAAATCGTTGATGATAATTAAGAAACCCGGACTATTTTTCAAAAGCCGGGTTTCTTAATTCATCTAATTTTTGAACTTTGTTAAAGCTACTTGTAAAGGCAAAGATGATAGTTAAAGAAAAAGAATGTAGATAATAAAAAGTGAAAATAATTTTATTATCTTTAACCTTTAACCTTTAACTTTTAATCTTTGACTTAAAAGTTATAGCCTACACCTAAAAGTAATCCTACATCTGCGTTATCGCTAGAGAAGCCAATATTTACTCCTCCGGTTGCTGTAACTTTGTTAGAGACGGGAACGTCAACTCCGCCGGTAAGTAGGAAGCCAACATCAGCATCATTATCAGTATTGATTGAAACTCCTGCACCTAAATAAGGCGCTACGCTGATTCTTTGAACTCCAAGTTCCGTAACGTCATCAACGGGAAAGTCAATTGTTACGGGAATTAAAAATACGGGTTGATCATTAAGTAAAGCAGATGGGCGTATAGAAAAGTTTCTGCTTATACCGATTTTACTGATAACTGAAAAAGCACCATCACCTAATGCACTATCATCATCAAATCCTAAAAATCCACCTACACCAATGTAGCTAGGACCGGAACGAGTAGAGGTACCGGGTTCAAATTGAGCAACTTTTGTCGGTGTCTCAACATATGTGTTGGCTTCTGGTTGCGCTTGGATTTGAGGGGTTTGTGCTTGAGCTTTTACTCCGCCAAAAGTGAAGATAGCAGCGCTGAGGCTGGCAATACCACAAGCAAGTTTTAATTGTCCAAGGTTCATAATTTGTTTCTCCAAGTTTAACTGCGAACTACTTTAAGTTGAATGACTATTGCACGAATAAAACAGTAGTACATTGTGGGATTAAAAATTTATCATTAAAACTAAAACTCTTTGAAGGGAATTAGTTTAGTGAGCTTAGCATAAAACTATCGATCGCATGATTAAAAAAGTGGAACTTTATCAAAATTTGAAGAAATTAGATCGTAAGTTCCTGACGTATAATAAAATTCCCAATCGTTAATACCTAAATAGCTTAAAACACATTCAGCTTGCTTAACTTGCGATTCGGTAGTTTTAATTACTAATAGATGCTTACCGCATTGCAGGCTATTTGTATAAAAAACAATTCTATTTTTGGGAATTTCTAAATCCCCTAAAATACGTTCGTAAAATTGATTCTTTAAAGGTATAACCCGATAAATTTGCTGTATCGGAAAGCCGCCGAGCCTTAATTGTAGCGTAACCTGTTCAATGGTATCTTCATCTGAAACTACGGCAATTGTGTGCTTTTCACTACTTATAATAATCTGTTTTTTCCTCCTTATCTATATAGTAGTTTTATTTAACTTTATGTTTTATGATTGTTATGTTTATGATTGTTTCCATAATACTTCTTAAAGCTAATTGTATTCTTCCGTCTTGAGAATAACTTTAAAATATGTCTTTAGAAATAAATTAATTAGAAAGGTAATCTTTTTAACATATCATCTTGTATCTTTATTTTTAAAGCCCTTACTACGAACTTTATAAACCACTTATAAACCAAAATCTCCCGAATTAATTTCGAGAGATTAGTTAAATAATTTTTATGATTAAAGCTTGAACTAGCTCTAACGCCATTTTCGCTCACCGTCTTCGTCTACTCGTGCTTGACGGATGACATCAGAAATCTTTTCGGCATCTTTAACATGGTGTAATGCTTCTTCCTCACCCGTTTCTTTATCTTCTGTAACGAAATAAGTAGGAACGGTAATGTGATCTCCAGTAATATCGGGTGCATCTACAGCAACTTGTTGCGCTTTTTCCGAAACTGACTTACCTTCATCAACCTTGTCTCCAGGGTTGAGTACGTTATTATCTTCGTTTTCTAATTCTTGTTTTTGTTGTTTCTTTTGTTCAAAATCAACTTGTTCGGGTGTTAAAGGCTGCTTGTTATTTTGATTAGTCATATTTACAATCCTGAATTATGATTTACTTCCCCGATAATCTACGGGGATTTATAAAAAAATAGATTCTCTTGGCAAGGGGATTAACAATTAAGAAGCGATTAATCATTTTCTCAACTACATTCATGTAGCTTCCCCATTCTTATAACCAAATTACCAGCGGTACAAGAGAATCTTTACCTACCAGTTATTATGCAGTACGTCTGGTGATTAAACTCCAGATGAAGATAGCAACCATTGCGCCGATAATAGCAACGATTAGTCCACCGATGCTAAAACCAGATGAGGTTAAAGCTAGCGTTCCCGTAGTTAAAAGTGAGAATAAACTTCCACCAACGAATGCACCAATAATACCTAGAAGCATTGTTGCTAGGATTCCACCACCTTGATGCCCAGGGTAAATAGCTTTAGCGATCGCACCAGCGATCAGACCTAAAATAACCCATGCAATAATATCAAACATATTTTAATTCTCCTCAACAAGAGTTGTGTTCGTTTCGTTATTACTAATTTATCAATTTCCAAACATTCGCAAATCTATAATGAGAAGTAACCTTGATATTCGAGAGGAATAGAAATTTACTTTTAAGTAAGTCGCACTAAGTAATTAATTATTTAGCAATGTAGCAAAATTTGGCAAAAATGAGTATGTCACGATCAAGTTGAAAACGCATTTAATCAACCTTTTGCGATATTTTAGGTATTAATTTACGGCAAGTAGTATTAATTAACACGCAATCTGTCAAGAATATTAATTACGAACCAAATCCTCCTTTTGGCTTACTTTTACCCTTCTTATTACTCTTTCCTTTTACTTCCGATAATGCTTCTTGAAAAAGATTGTGTAAGTGCAATGGAACGCTGGCAACTTCAGGTAATTCAACGTTTAAAGTTTTGTTAAATTGCTTTAACAAATCTACATAATCTTGCTCTAAATTAAATTGCGGGCGCTTTAATACTTGTTGCAACAGCTGTTCTAATTGTTCGGGGTATTGTTCTGCTAAACGAGACAAAACACAAGCTTTAATTTCAGGAGATTCCAGATATTCGCGTACTAGTTTATCAGCATTTATTTGTTCGTCAGTATTCCCATTTTCAAGCAAACTCTTGAATTGAGTGTAGTTTGTCAAAAAGATTTGTCCCCAGCGAGGAAAACTTAGTACGGTAACTTCTTCAGCTTTCTTCAAGTGGGCGGGTAACTCTACTTTCGGCATTACCATTTTGACAGTTTTATTGCTATCTAATACTTTAGAAATAGCTTTTGCTTCTAAACCCATCCCGTCTGCAACTTCAGCCATCTCCTCATCAGAAATATCGGCTTCTTGCGCCATTTCCTTTAAAGATTTTGAGCTATCAATCCCTGCTGCTTCTAATCTGCTTTGAGTAACTTGTTCTTGAAGTTCGCTGAGTTTTTGTTCTAATTCATATCCCGGTAAAGTAATTTCATCGCTGCCAAAAAAGTCAATAAACCTTTGGTGGTATTTTTCAACAGAAAGCCATGCTTCTTCGAGTAATTCTGGTGCATCACCGTATAGGTAATTTTTATAATTGGTTTTAAAATTTCCAATTGCTACAGCTAATTTTGGTTTACCCAACCTGCCCATCAATGTAATGGGAGAAGAAAACATCCATAAACTGTCATTTATGGGAACAATTCGCGCTAATAGAATTTCTCCTTCCTTGGCACGTTTCAATTGTTGTTGTTCTTTCGAGTCAATTTTGACCAAATATTCCTTATCAGTTAACCAGTTTCTTAATTCAAAACTATCATCCGAAATCTTGTTAGCTACAAACAACCCTGCAAAACTGCGTTGCCAATTATTTACAATATGGCGCTGTTGTGTAGATAAATCGGGATGCGATTCTAAAAATATATCAACTGGCTTCTTATCTCCCACCGCACCTTCAGTGAGAAACATATTCAGCACCATTTCATTTTGAACGGCACCACTATACTGAGATTGAGAAAAAGTAGCTAATTGTTCGGCACTAAAAGCTTCCAAAGATACGGCTAAATCCCCTTCCGCATCCAGCACAAAATCAATCAGTTCCGAATGTAACTCTTTCGCTGTTTCTAAAATTGCATCCACAGTCCTACACCTTAATTGCGCTTTGTAATTTCTACCTTAATACCATGCTCCGGTCGCAAAGTTATCGAAGGTTGAGGAACTATAGGATGGTCTTCCACAAGACTTAATTTATACTTACTCGCAATGGTAGCTAGTATAAGTACTGCTTCCATCAAAGCAAAACCCTTGCCAATACAGATGCGCGGGCCATCACCAAAAGGTATATAAACACCTCTAGGTAAGCGCTTTTCTAAATCATTTTGCCAACGTTCGGGAATAAACTCTTCAGAATTATCAAAATATTTGGGATGACGATGCATTACCCACTGACTGAGCATTACCACGCATCCAGAGGGAATTTCATAACCGTCAAGCTGATAATCTTCCACAGCTTCGCGGCCAAAAAGCGCCACTGGTGGGTACAATCGCATCGACTCTTTAATTACCATATTGGTGTATTGCAGTTGCGGCAAATCTTCAATAGTCGGTAAACGTCCACCTAAAACACTTTTTAGCTCATCCCATAACTTGGCTTCAACTTGCGGATTTTGGGCTAACAGCATCCACGTCCAAGATAAAGCATTAGCAGTAGTTTCATGACCTGCTAACATCAAAGTAGCCACTTCATCGCGCAATTGGCGATCGCTCATTTGCGAGTTATCATCTTCATCGCGAGCTTGCATCAACATTGACAGCAAATCTTTACCATCTTCGTTGCGATCGCGTTTTTGCTGAATCAGACTGTAAATACTTTGATCCATTTTATTAATAGCATTGCGGTAGCGGATGTTTTCCGGTCTGGGGAACCATTCCCAAATCAAAAAATTCTGCTTGCGCTTGCTTTCAAACCAATTCATCGCCACATCTAATGCATGAGCGACATTTTTCGCTTCTCCTTCGCCGACATCTTGGTTAAAAATGCATTTCATCACAATCTTGAGAGTAAGGCTCATCATCTCAACATGAACGTCAAGGATTTCGCCATCAACCCAATTTTCTGTAATATCTTCGCTGTATTCCACCATTGTTTTCCCGTAGCCATTAATTTGTTTTTGGTGGAAAACGGGTTGTACTAATCGTCGCTGACGGAACCAAGATTCACCTTCATTAGTCAGCAAACCTTCACCAAGCAAAGTTTTAAGAGCGCGAAATCCTCTACTTTTAACAAAAGAATTTCGTTCTTTAAGAACTTGTTCAATATAATCGGGATTAACAATCAAACAAGCAGGAGTTAATCCCAACTGTAAAGGGATAATATCTCCATAATTGCGACCGCAATCTGTTAAAAAGCCTAAAGGATCGTTACCCAAATCTAGCAAATGACCGGCAATCGAATTTCCTTTAGGAGCATCGAGTTCAAATATATCCATTATTCAGTTATCAGTTATCAGTGAACAGTGAACAGTGAACAGTGAACAGTTATCAGTGAACAGTTATCAGTTAAGAGTGATTTGCGATCGTTTTTGCCTGCCGATAAATATAGAGAAATAAAGACAAAATATACACCTCCTTAAGGAGGATAAGTAATAATTCTTCTAACTATAAGAAGAGGATAGAGACACGGCATAAGAGAAAAACTAATTTATTCCCAACACTTAACTGCTAACTGCTCACTGTTCACTGCTAACTGTTAACTGTTGACTGCTATCTGATTTCGGCAAACCGATCGTAAACGTGCTTCCATTTCCAGATTCGGATTCTACATTAATTGAGCCTTTGTGTGCTTCAATAATACGACGCGATAAATATAAGCCTAAACCGCTACCGGAATTTTTGTGCTTACCAGGTCGGAATCTCTCGAATAAGATTGCTTGTTCTTCTGGAGCAATGCCAGCACCTGTATCTTTAATTTTTATTTGCACTGTATCTGAATTTAATTGCAAATTAAGTTCTATAAAGCCTGTTTGTGTAAATTTAATCGCGTTTCCAATTAGATTAGTTAAAACTCTTTTGATTTCAATCCGATCTGCAAAAATTGTGTATAGCTCGCTGTTTTCTGTATTATTATTTTCTAATTTCTCTAAATTAGATTTTAAAGTTAATTCTTTTTCTTCTGCTAAAGGCGCTAATTCTTGAACTACGTCGCGAACTAAGTCATAAATATTGATTTGATCGAAATTAATTTTTTTGCAATCAGCTTCATAACGATAAACTTCGAGCAAACTATTCACCATGTGCAACAAGTCATCATTGCTGGTAATCATGGTAGTAAAAATTTGTTCGATATCCGGAGATATTTCAAAAAATCGACCTTCGCGTAGCAATTTTAAAATGCGGTTGGAAGCGGCTAAAGGTGTTCTTAAATCGTGGGTGAAGCGGGAAACAAAATCTTGACGCAAACTTGCCATATGGTCGCGTTCATCTATACTATGTTTGAGTCGTAAAAGGCTGCGTACTCTGGCTTGCAGTTCGTCAGCATCTACTGGTTTGCGAATAAAGTCGTCCGCTCCTGCATCTAATCCCTCCACAACGCTGATGCTGTCATAAGCAGTGATTAATAAAATCGGAATAAATGGTAATTTTTGATTTTGACGAATGCGGCGAGTAAATTCATAGCCATCAATTTCTGGCATCATTACGTCTAAAAGAATCAAATCTGGTGGAGACTGTTCTACCATTTTTAAGGCTAATGTACTATTCTCTTGAATCTCTATTTCATATCCTTCGTCTTCTAATATGGTTTCGATTACAAGTAAGTTATCAAAAATATCGTCAATTACTAAAATGCGGTCTTTTTTTTCAGGTTTACTGTAGGACATAATGTTTTATCTCAAATATTAGGAATTATTTTTAAAAGGAAGTAGCAGTAGTAATAGGATGTATTAAATAAACGTATACTATTTATAATTTTGATTTTTGATTTTTGATTTTTGATTTTATAATTTGTCTAAATCATCAAGACATAAATTATTTATAATGGTAATTCTTTTTCGTTCATATTTATTCCTCTTCTGCCTTAATATAGCGCGGTAACTCCACTCGAAAAGTCGAACCTTGGGCTACTTTGCTTTCAACTGAAACGCTACCATTCATCATTTTTACTAAAGATTGTGTAATCGCTAAACCCAACCCCGTTCCGGCATATTTACGTGAAATTGTTTGATTAATTTGACGAAAGGGTTCAAAAATATGTTTTGTATCATCCTTAGAAATACCAATACCCGTATCTTTAACGATAATAGCAAGATCGGATTCTGAGATTTCGGTTGCTTCTATTAAAACCATTCCTTCATCGGTGAATTTAATTGCATTAGAAATCAAATTTACCAAAACTTGACGCACGCGGTTTCTGTCGTTAATAGTCTTAGTGTTTTCCAAATTTATTTTAACTTTTATGTCTAACTTTTTTTGTGATTTTAAAGAACGTAATTCATCGATAGTGGTATTTATTAATTGAGATAAATCGAATTCTTCTGGATGTAGTTTTAAACCGCCTGCTTCAATTTTTGAGAGATCGAGGATATCGTTAATTAAAGCCAGCAAATTTTTACCATTACCATGAATCCGCTCGATCATATCTACTTGCTGCTTAGAAAAATTGTCTTTATTTTTACGCTGTAGCATTTGAGAAAATGCCATAATCGCATTTAAAGGCGTTCGCAGTTCGTGAGACATAGTTGCTAAAAACTTAGATTTTGTTTCCGAAGCTTCTAATAATTTCAAGTTTTGGATGTGAATCTGTTGTCTTTTCTCCTCTAATTCTTTATTCTTTTTCTTCAATAGTTCGTTACTTTCTCTTAACTGCTGATTAAATAATTCTATTTGTAGTTCTGCTTCATAGATACGAATTACATTTCTCAGAGTTGCACTTAATAAATCGGGAGTAATTCTCGATTTGGTAATGTAGTCGGAAGCTCCTGCTTTCATTAATTCAACCGCTGTTTGTTCGTCTCCTTGTCCGGTTAAAACAATTAACGGTACTTTAGAACCACTAGCACGTATTTCTTGTACTACTACTAACCCATCTTTCCCAGGTAAAAGATAGTCTACAAATATGCAATCAAAGTCATTGTGTTCTAAAATTTCAACAGCTTCAGAATAATCGCTTGCTTCAGACAATTTCATTCGTACATTCGCTGCTTTTAAAGCCCGACTCACAGCCATACGATCCACTTCGTCATCATCAATAATTAATATGTTTAGAGTTTCTTCCATATAAGGATAAAAGCAAAGAGCTACAATTAAACTAAGTAAAATATAATATAATTCAATAAATCTAATTCAATAAATCTAATTCAATATTATTATAGGTCTTTTAAAAGCTGGTCATATCTATGACAAAATATCATATATTATGCTTTAATTAATGGTCTAATTTATTTTTTGTTTCATATAATTACAGTTATTGAAAAATATTCACATATAGATAATTGTAATCTTTGTATTATTGCAAATTTGATTAATTCGGCATTTCTGAAGAAGACCAATATTTATTAAGAGTTGTCATTAAATCAACAAATCTAGAAAAAGTTACGGGTTTTAAAAGATAGCCAGCAACATTTAAATCGAATGCCTCGATCATGTCTTTATCTTGATTGGATGTTGTCAGCATTACTACAGGAGTTAACTTTAATTCTTTGTCGGCACGTATTGTTTGGAGAAATTCTAAACCGCTCATTCTTGGCATATTAATATCTAATAATATTAAACGGCGTTCGTTAGGCACTTCGGGGAGTTTGTCATCTCCACCGCGCAACATTGCTAATGCTTCTATTCCATTTCTAGCTATGTAAAGTGGGTTTTTGATGGCAGCTTTCTTGAACGCTCGCTCGACGTTCATAATGTCTACTTCGTCATCTTCCACAAGTAAGATATTTACTATCCGATCCTTTTCTAGCATTATAGTTTGGGATAAATCTTTCAAATGTCTATTTAAGCATTAATAGAGCATTATAAAAGTGTGCTTTAGTGAATTGTAAACCCATAGCTGCACGCCGGTGTTTGACCGTTAGTGAGGGTTTTCTATCAAATAACCTATTCCTATCGGATGAAGTACTATTGTTCTATAGTTGATTCCAACCAAGTAAAATAAAAAGTTGCTCCTTTACCCAACTCGGAATCCAGATGAATTTTACCGCCTTCTGACTCGACAATTTTTTTGACAATAGATAAACCAACGCCGGTATTTTCTTTTTTATCGCGAGATTGCAAGGTTTGAAAAATCGTAAAAATTTTATCTCGATTTTTGAGTTCAATACCAGCACCATCATCGCTGACAATAAACTGATATAGTTCTTTTTTATCTTCTACTGAAATTTTAATATTTCCATCATCGCGGGGATGATGTTTGATAGCGTTACTGATTAAATTGGCAAATACCTGTCTCAAAAGCAACTTTTTAGTTGTAAGTACCGGCATATCGGCAGCGATTTCGATATTAAATGTTGGCGGTGGGTTAAGGGAATCGATAATATCTGCTAAAAGTTGGCTTACATCAACTTCTTCTGATGCAGTTTGTACCCTTCCTACCCGCGAATATTCTAGTAAACCATCAATCAAAGCCTCCATGCGGTAAACTCGCTTCTTAAGAAGTTCAAACTGATGCTGATTTTCTGGTGTTAAATCATTTTTAATATCTTCTTCCAACCATTGAGAAAGACTTGCGATTCCCCTCAAAGGTGCTTTTAAATCGTGGGAAGCAATATAAGCAAAGCTGTCTAATTCTTGATTTCTTTCGGTTAAAGCTTGATTCGTATTTGCTAATAACAGACTCAAACGAGACAATTCTTGAACGTTAGCTTCTAATTTTTCTCTTACTTGGGTTTGCTCGGTAATATCGCGAACGATTACCATTTTTCCGTTGCCATTTTGTAAATCGCTGATAGATATTTCAACCGGAAAATTCGTGCCTACTTGACGATTTCCCAAAGCATACATTGGTAGAGCTTGATGCGTTGCTGAAATACTTTTATTAAATAATGGTTTTTCAGATTCTATTTTTTCACAAATTAATATGTTAAGATTTTTACCGATTACTTCTTGAGATTGATAACCGAACATCGTTGCTGCTGCTTGATTAAAACTATCAATCTTATCTTGTTTATCTAAAGTAATAATTCCATCTACAACATTCCCCATTATTCCTTCAAGCAAGCTTTTCTTTTCTTTAAGTTGTAATTGCTGCCCTTCAATTTGCCAGTCAAGCTTGCTAAATAAATAGATTGCTCCTACATAGCTAGATATACTAATCGTCACCGTAAACCATAGTATTTTAATATTTTTATCGCGGATATCGTTCAATTTTTCGCGATATACATCTAACTGACGTAATTCTTCTTGTTGAAAAGCATCAATTACCTCGCGAATGGTATCCATAGCACTTTTACCTTGGTAAAGCAAAGGATCTGCTGGTGGTGATTCGATTAAGGTTTGTTCTGTTTGTTCGAGTTTTTCTATTCTTTTCTCTAGAATCTCAATATTTCTCTGTGCTAAAACTTCTATCCGTTTAAATCTTTTTCCTTGAGCATCATCGGGTAAATTTTGCTTTAGGCGATCAACAATTACTGGTAATTTTTGACGTGCTGTATTGTAAGGTTCTAAAAATGTCGGATTGCGAGAAATTATATAGCCGCGAGTACCTGTTTCAGCATCTAACAAAAGTTTCAGCAATCTGTTACTATGTAAGACTACCGTTTTCGTATGGTCAATTTCTCTGTAAGTTGCAATAGCATTTTGTCTCGACCAAACTGAGGCAAGTAGAGTTATTATCAAACAAGAAAAGGGTAGAGCAATTATTATTGCACCACGATAACGTACTGGTAAAGAGCGCCAAACAGCAGTCGTTTTTTTGAATATAGCCATTTTGTGGCATTGTTAATTATATAATTACTACTTATGCCAGGTAAAACGAAAAGTTGCTCCCTTATCAAGATCGGAATCTACTGTTACCGTGGTTCCTTCAGTTTCCAGAATCTTTTTAACAATAGATAAGCCGACTCCCGTACTTTCTTTTTTGTCACGGGCTTGTAAAGTTTGAAAAATTACAAATATTTTATCGTGATATTGGGGAGAAATTCCCGCTCCATCGTCAGATACTGCGAATTCGTAATATTCCCCTTTATCTTTTACAGAAACTTCAATTTTACCTTGCGAACCATTATGATGGGTTATAGCATTATCAATTAAATTCGTAAATACTTGCCTTAACATCATACCTTTTGTAGTTAAGCTAGGCATGGGAGTTTTTACTTCGATGGTAAAATTTTCGGGTGGTGCAAGCCCATCAAATATTTCAGTTAAAAGCCGATTAACATCCACCTTTTCTTCGGCATTATCAACACGCCCGATGCGAGAATATTGTAGCAAACCGTCGATTAAAGCTTCCATGCGATAGACTCGCTGACGCAGTAATTCAAGGTGACGCAGATTTTCCGGCTCCAAGATGTCCAATAAATCATCCTCCAACCATTGGGAAAGATTAGCGATCGCTCTGAGGGGTGCCTTCAAATCATGAGAAGCTACGTAGGCAAATTGGTCTAATTCTGAGTTGCGTTTTCTTAATTGGGATGTAGTCTCGGTTAATAGGATATTTAATTCTTCTTGCTCTTGCGCTCTAAGTTTTAGTTGGGTTTGCGCTTGTTTGCGTTGACTAATATCTTTAATGACGCTAAGAAAATAATCTGGTTCACCATTGGTTTGACGCACGAAAGAAACCGTCATCTCTACCCAGATTACAGAACCATCTTTACAGATATAGCGCTTCTCCATCGAGAAATTTTGAATTTTACCAGATAATAAATTGCGAACCTGTTTCAAATCGCTTTCTAAATCATCTGCATAAGTAACTTGAAGAAAAGTGTGCTGCAAAAGTTCGGAGCGAGTGTAGCCCAAAATATCGCAAAGCTTCTGATTTACGCGGATAAATTTACCATTTTTATCTGCATGAGCAATACCCACTGCCGCTTGTTCAAAAGTAGAGCGAAAACGTTCTTCACTTTCTCGCAATGCTTTTTCAGACTGCTTTTGATAAGTAATATCGGTAACTGTACCTACATGACCGATCGCGACTCCATCGGCATTCATTTCCGGAACAGATTGAGCAAATACCCAAACCACAGAATTATCGGGGCGTTGAAAGCGAAATTCGGATTCAAAAGGTATTGCTTGCTCTAAGGTGCGCTGTACTTCTGCTTCCACTCGCGCTCTATCTTCCGGATGAATTGTTGCACGCCACCCCTGATCGATTACCCGATCAAAACTATACCCAGTTATTTCGCACCAGCGTTGATTGACGTAAAGTAAATTTGCAGACGCATCGCAACGATAAATACCAACGGGAGAGATTTGAGCTAAAGTACTGTAGCGAAGCTCGCTTGACTCTAAAGCCTGCTGTGCTTTTTTACGTTCGGTAATATCGGTGACAGTCCCCGCCATCCGCAAAGCTTTACCATCGTCATCGTAATAGTAGCGTCCGTAAGATTCAACCCAGCGTATACTACCGTCAGGTAGAACTATCCGGTATTCGCAAACATAATCCTTATGTTCGTTCAAAGCGCTTTGCCAAGCAGCTTCAGCGAATGGTAAATCTTCAGGATGAACCCGAATTGCCCAATCTTCATAGGTATGTTCTCCATTTCCGGGTTCGTAACCAAAAATTATATCGTGGTAAGGAGTCCACACATTTTTATTAGTAAACGAATCCCAATACCAAGAACCCATTTTCGCAGCATCTAAAGCTAAAGTTAGTCTTTCAAAGTATTTTTGAATCTCGGTTTGTGCTTCTTGTTGTTCAAAGTTAATTTCGCTTTGCTGTTCTAACCTAATTTCGCTTCGCTTATATTTGTTAATATTATTAAAAGTAACTACCCATTCAATAACCTGTTCCTCTTCGTCAAAACAAGGTTGGGCAAAAGCCGCATACCAACAAGCTTTTTTATTTTTGTGTACGATCCTAAATTCGTATTCCCACGATTTGCGCTCTTTTACCGCTGCTAACCAAGACTGAGAAACCGTATCGCGTTCGGATGGATGAATAGCCTGTAGAAAATTAAAATTTAAACTTAAATTTAAACATTGATTTTCATTTAATCCAGTTACTTCGTACCATTTTTGATTAAAATAAGTAGCCCGTCCATCTGCATCCGTACAACAAAAAATCTGCGTCATAGCCTGCATAACCCGTCCAAAGTGAGCTTCACTTTGAGCAGTATTATCAGTTTTAGCAGGATGATGACTTTGATTCATAACGGCGGGACATATAAGTTAGGAGTTAGGAGTTAGGAGTTATGAGTTAAGAATTGGTCACTGTTAACTGTTTACTGTTCACTGTTAAAAGCTTAATCGTTCAGACCTGCTTTTTCTAGCTTCTACAGTTAAGTTATTGTGTATATAGGTATCTATCGTGAGGATGAAATGCAAAAAATAGATTTATAACTATTTGTAAACACAAGCCTTGTAATGGTATTTATAAACGTATTAAATACAATAAACATAATCGTTTCTTAGAAAATAGCTCTGCTATCTTTAATAGGGTTTTGAATAATGTGGGTAGAGGTTGCATAAAATGAGTGAAATTAGAGTAGTCGTAATCGAAGACCATAATTTAACTAGGATAGGTTTACGAGCGGCTTTGGAAACTCGCGAAGATATTGAAATCGTTGGTGAAGCTTCTAACGGAATTGATGGTTTAAATCTTCTGAAAAGCTTAAAGCCGGATGTTGCGACTATCGATCTTGGTTTACCCGACATAGACGGTATTGAGTTAACGCGAAGATTTCGGCAATATCAAGCAGAAATTGAAAACCAAGATACTAAGCTGTTGATTCTAACCATGCAAAACAGCGACGAAGCGGTACTAGCAGCTTTTGGTGCTGGTGCAGATTCCTACTGCATGAAAGATATTGAAAGCGAGAAATTAGTTGAAGCAGTAGAAGCAACAGCTTCAAGCGGATCTTGGATCGATCCAGCAATTGCAGATATTGTACTGCGACAAGTACGCCAAGAAGTATCCGAAGGAAAAGCAGGTGCGGATGCAAAAACAGTCGCAATTCAAGCAGTAGATCCAGAAGTTGAAAAAGTTATAGAAACTTATCCATTAACAAAACGGGAATTAGAAGTATTAGAATTGATAGTTTCTGGATGCGACAACGCAGCAATTGCCAAAGAACTTTACTTAACAATCGGTACCGTAAAAACCCACGTTAGAGGAATTCTCAGTAAACTTTGCGTTGACGATCGCACACAAGCAGCAGTGCGGGCATTGCGATCGGGAATAGTGCAGTAATCAGTTAGGAGTTGGGAATTGGGCATGGGGCATGGGGCATGGGTAATTGGTAATTGGTAATTGGTAATTGGTAATTGGTAATTGGTAATTATTATTTATTCTTCCCCCTCTCCCCCCTCTTCCCCCTCTCCCCCCCTCCCCTAACTCTTAACTTTCACAAGCGGTGTGCTGTCTGATAAGTTGTTAATAATATACTTGTTGATGCCTTGCGATGGCGTTGGCTTTGAAACGGTAACATAGTTCCTCATATATCTCCCATACAATTATCATGGCGCTCATAGTTCAAAAATACGGTGGTTCTTCTGTTGGTTCGGTTGAACGCATTCAAGCAGTAGCAAAGCGCGTTTGCGAAACTGCCAAAGCCGGAAATTCTGTGGTAGTGGTAGTTTCTGCTATGGGAAAAACTACAGATGGACTTGTGAAGCTAGCGAATGATATTTCTCCTCACCCTTCAAGACGAGAAATGGATATGTTGCTTTCGACTGGGGAACAGGTAACTATTGCTTTGGTTAGTATGGCTTTGCAGGAAATCGGACAGCCTGCAATTTCTTTGACGGGTGCCCAAGTAGGAATTGTTACTGAAGCCGAACATACCCGCGCTCGGATTTTACATATTGCTACCGATAGAATCGAAAAATGCTTAGAAGAAGGTAGAGTAGTTGTAATTGCTGGGTTTCAGGGAATTAGTAGTACCGAAGAATTAGAAATTACTACCTTGGGAAGAGGCGGTTCTGATACTTCAGCAGTGGCGATCGCCGCTGCATTAAAGGCACAAAAATGTGAAATTTATACAGATGTACCGGGGATATTAACTACAGATCCGCGTTTGGTTCCGCAAGCGCAATTAATGGCAGAAGTTACCAGCGATGAAATGTTGGAATTAGCTTCTTTAGGAGCAAAGGTTTTGCATCCCCGCGCTGTAGAAATAGCCCGCAATTACGGCGTGCAATTGGTAGTACGCTCTAGCTGGACGGATTGCCCCGGAACTGTAGTTAATTCACCCGAACCAAAACCGCGTTCTTTAGTTAACTTAGAAATAGCTCGACCCGTTGACGATGTTGAATTTGATACCAATCAAGCCAAGGTCTCATTATTGCGCGTACCGGATCAACCGGGGGTTGCAGCGCGGCTATTTGGGGAAATTTCCCGTCAGAAAGTGGACGTAGATTTAATTATTCAGTCGATTCACGAAGGTAATACCAACGACATAGCCTTTACAGTGATGTCACCGATACTAAAGAAAGCAGAGGCAGTAGCTTCGGCGATCGCTCCAGCACTGCGTAATTCTGACTCTTCAGAACAAGCCGAAGTCATGATACAGCAACAGATAGCCAAAGTAAGTATAGTTGGTGCGGGAATGATTGGTCGTCCTGGTGTTGCTGCCGAAATGTTCGCAACCCTAGCGCGTAGGGGAGTAAACATTAGAATGATTTCGACAAGCGAAGTAAAAGTTAGCTGTGTAATTGACAGTGCAGATTGCGAAAAAGCCGTAGCCGCACTGCGAGAAACATTTGAAATAGAAGCAGAATATTCCTCTCCTTCTCCCGCTCTCACAATTTCTCCCTCCTCCCCTCCAGTAAGAGGAGTAGCCTTAGACATGAAACAAGCGCGTTTGGGGATTCGTAGAGTTCCCGATACTCCAGGCATGGCAGAAAAAATCTTCGGAACTTTAGCTAATCACAACATCAGCGTTGACATGATAATTCAATCCCAGCGCTGTCACGTAATCAAAGGTATTCCCACCAGAGATATAGCCTTTACAGTAGCCAGAGTAGACGCACGAGCAGCCCAAGAATTATTACAGAAAGCCACAGGAGAATGCGGTTGGGGTGAAGTAGTGCTTGACATGGAAATCGCCAAAGTGAGTATAGTTGGTGCCGGAATGGTAGGGCAACCAGGAGTTGCAGCCAAAATGTTTGAATCCCTATCTCAAGAGAACATCAACATTCAAATGATCACCACCTCAGAAATCAAAATCAGTTGCGTAGTCGCAGAAGATCGAGGAATCAAAGCATTAAAAGCGATTCATGCAGCATTTGAGTTAGGGGGAACAGAAGAATTTGTGGTTCCAGCTTAGGCAGTAATCAGTGAGCAGTGAGCAGTGAACAGTTAGGAATTGGCTATTGGGCATTGGTAATTGGTAATTGGTAATTGGGCATCTTACTTTAACTCCCAACTCCTAACTCCTAACTCCTAACTCTTTCCCCATCTCCCCATCCCCCATCCCCCCATCCTGCATTTCGCAATAGACACGGATTCGGCTAATATAACTAAACAAACGTGAACCGTAACAGACTAGGGAAACTCCGGTGAAATTCCGGGGCTGTGCCGCAACTGTAAAAATATTTTAGATTTTGCGGAAAGCTGGGGGGTAGATGTTCTTCCCCCAAACTTTCCTGCTCCAGATTTTAGATTTTAGATTAATAACAATCCAAAATCCAAAATCCAAAATTGTTTGAGCCAGAACACCTATCTGTTATTAGCTCACTTTATTTCCTGCGTAGCACGGGAAGGGAGCCTTCTGAAAATAATGCAAACTATCGATAATTCAAATTCGACAAAATTACAATTTCCTAATCTGCAATTACCTGCTTTACCAATGAAGCGTCCTTTGCTGATGATTGGACATGGTACAAGAAATGCCCAAGGAAAGCAGGCTTTGCTAGATTTTGCCAGTGCTTATCAAGCTTTAGATGATTCTCGTCCGGTTTTACCTTGTTTTCTAGAATTAACCGAGCCGACAATTCAAGAAGGTGTGGACGAATGCATCAAAAACGGCTATACCGAACTTTCCGCTTTACCGATTTTATTATTTGCTGCAAGACACAATAAATTTGATATTACCAATGAATTAGACCGCGCTAGGGTTAGATATCCCGAATTAAAATTTCACTACGGCAGACACTTCGGAATTACACCCACATTTATCGAACTGTGGCGCAACCGTTTAGCCGAATTCGATAAACCCGAACATAATCCCCAACAAATTTCCCGTCAAGATACCGTACTTTTGTTTGTAGGTAGAGGTTCCAGCGACCCCGACGCGAACGGCGACGTGTATAAATTAGCTCGGATTATTTGGGAAGGTAGCGGTTATTCCACCGTTGAAACCTGCTTTATCGGCATCACCCATCCTCGATTAGAAGAAGGTTTCAAACGCGCTCGTTTGTATAAGCCAAAACGCATAATTGTTTTGCCATACTTCTTGTTTATGGGGACTTTAATGGAAAAAATCTTTGATATTACAGCTCAACAGCAAGAGCAATATCCAGATATTTCTATTACTGCTTTACCAGAAATTGGTTTACAGCCAGAATTATTAACCGTATTGCGAGAGCGAGAAATAGAAACCCAACTCGGCGAAGTGAAGATGAATTGTGAGATGTGTAAATTCCGCACTGCCGCAGTATCGGATAACCACGGACACGGACACGGACATGACCACCATCACCATCATCACGACCATTCACACACGCCTGTAGACCCCTACGCAGATATTGATAATTATCATCAGAGGATTTGGCAGGTGCCGTAGGGGAAGGGTTTTTTAGAGTATCTGGCGAATAGAATGTCTCCTCCGGAGACGCTGCGCTAACACGGCTACACAGGCAAATTCCACCTGCGTGGAATAATAATGATAAATTTTGAAACCCGCTGCCACGGCGGGTTTTGTTTGTGTAGATAAGCCATTGCGTTGCGGAGGTTCCCGCAGTATGTAGCAAATGGCGTGCGGTTTCAACCGCCGGATAAAAGATAAAATATCAAATCAAACTTTTCAAAATTCCTAAAATCTTACCCAATTCACTGATAAAATATTCATTCAAATCTATTTCGATAATTTGACTTTTAAGCGTTAAAAACTTCCAATTAGTTCCAGTAGTAACAACACCATAAATTGTAGAAATTTCTTTACCTTTTCTTTGGTTGAATATTTGAGCGGCTATGATTTCAGCCATGCATTGCCCTAACCCGGATTGGATATTGTCTTTTTGCTTCTACTAAAGTTACTACCGGAGCTTCTATAACCAATTGGATTTTCACCACCGAGTACAGCATCATATTCTCGTGGCTTCTGGGGATTTTCTGGCATAGCTTTTAATAATCACTTAATACCAGCTTTCCCCAAAAACAGTTAACAGTGTAGAGACGTAGCAGTGCTACGTCTTAGGAGTTAGGAGTTTCAAATCATCAATTACCAATGCCCCATGCCCAATGCCCCATGCCCAATAAAATTACTCAACCAAATCCAACTTTTTCAAAAAAACCCCTAAAGGCAATACAAGAGCCTTCGCAACATCCGCTAATTCACTCAATTTAACCGAAGCTCCTTGTCCGTCGCGCAACAGCCAAACTACGGTAGTGCTTACACCCGATTTTTGCTGTAAAGTCTGCCAGTTAGGAATACCCGCTCGTTCCATTAAATCTAAAAGCACCGTATCTTTAGAATTTCCCTTAGCATAAATTGCCGCGAATAAAAAACGAAAAAAGGCGATCGCCCCACCAAAAATTAAAATAACAGCAAGCAAACCGTACACAAGATACAAACTATCTGACAGCATAATCAAAAATAATTTTATTGTTTCTATTACTTCCCCCGTACTAGATTACCGAAATCTTGGAGATTTGAGACAGGATAAAACGTTAGATTTAAACTAATAAGTAATTAATTCCTAATACCCAACTCCTTACTATGTCTGAAGAATTCGCTATTGGTAGTAAAGTCCGTGTGGTAGCGCTACCACCTTATATCAAAACGGCCGAACCCATGCCCATGTTACGCCCTCCCGATATCATCCATGTAGGGGAAGAAGGTATCGTTCTTGACCGTCGTCCCGGAGGATACTGGGGCATCCGCTTCGCTAAAGGCTCATTTCTTCTCGATAGTCAGTATATAGAATCTGTAGAAACTCACACTCAAGTAGAACAATCGGGTGAAGGCTTTCAATAAATTGGGTTCGTAGTAGCGCTTTAGCGCATCCGGATTCCAGAATATGAGGCGCTGTTAGCGTAGCGTGCCCGCCAGGGCATAGCGCTACTACGAACCTTATATTAATCAACTGCTAAATATAAATACATCTACTGTACGAGTGATTGTAAACTTATATAAAGTACTCATTCATACTCTACAGAAAAATGAATCGTCGCAATTTTCTCAATATATTATTTGCCAGTTGTTTTGTATTCTTAGGATGGTTGAATTTTACCCCTGCTGCGAATGCAATGGGTGGTACGCTACCCTCTATCAATGAACCCGCACCGGAATTTACTTTACCGACTAATACTGGAGATGGAGAAATTTCCCTTTCCGACTATCGCGGTAAATGGGTAGTGCTTTATTTTTATCCCAAGGATTTCACTGCTGGTTGCACTATCGAAGCTCGTCGTTTCCAAGAAGATTTGCCAAAATACCTAGAAAGGAATACCGAAATTATTGGTGTCAGCGCCGATGATATTGATTCTCACGCCGAATTTTGCGATTCTGAAGGTTTAAAATTTCCTTTATTAGCAGATACAACAGGTGCGGTAAGTAAAGATTACGGTTCCTGGTTATCGTTTATTTCTAGCCGTCACAGTTTTATTATCGATCCAGATGGAATTTTGCGAGAAACTTTTGTCAAAGTTAATCCAATCGTTCATTCTCAAGACGTAATGGCAAGACTCAAAGATTTACAGGAAACCACTTAATTACAAAAAGGAATTTTCAAAAACAACAATCCCGTTTGTACACACTTTCTTGTGGGATGGGCTTCTAGCCCGTCCTTAATAATATAAAACTATTGCATATTGTTAAAAACAGGACTTGTGCAATCGCAACCTTAGCGAAGCGTGTCCCGTAAGAAAGATAAAATTAACTATTTCAGCCGTTTAGATCCCCCCAACCCCCCGCTATATTGGGGGGCTTTACGTAAGTCCTAAAAAATCAAAATTACCAAAAAAGAAATTAATTTATTACCTTTAACCTTTGATCTTAATTACATTCATCCCGACAACTGCGAGCAAAATAAGTTAAAAATAGAAGTAGAAAGGCGATATTTCAACGAGGCAAAAATATGGATTTTGAACGCGAAGTCCCGGTTGAAAAAACTACAGAAGAATTAGAATTTGCCGAGCCAGATTCTCGCAAGCCTTTAGAAATATTGCGAAATACGGAAGCTTTGCTACGCCGTCCAACTGTTGCCGCATTAGTACCAATTCTACCGCCAAAGTTAAGCGAAAACTTACAAGATGCTTCAGATATTGCGGATGATTCGTTAGAAGAATTAGCAGAAATAGACCTAAGTGAAATTAACGATTGGGAATTACGTCCTGCTCGGATTCGGATTGGTTTAAGCTGTGTTGGATTTAGTTCGTTAATGATTCTTATTTTGGCTCTTTTTTTCACTACCCTACATCCAGAAATGAGTCCAACTCAACAAATTGGAACATTTTGGGGTGAGTATATTTGGTTTGTTTGCTTGGGAGTTGCCGGAATGTTTCTCTTAGGTAGAGAAGCCATGCGTCCAGTTAATAAACAAAACTTAGATGATGACTGGTGAACAGTTAACAGTGAGCAGTTAGGAGTTGACAATTACCAATTCCCAATTCCCAAAATAAAAAGTTTTGTTGCTTTATTTTACTTGATTGCTAATTAAGGATAAATACTTATTACTGTAGAAGTTTGTCAGCTTTTAAGGAAAGTCATTAATTATGGATCGTGATGCTTTTATTGTTAAACCGGGTTCAAAAATTTCTCTGAAAAAAGATTACGATACTGCTTTTACAGGTAGTTACGATCAAAAGGGCGATGCAAAGATTAAGTTGCTTCATGATATTGAACGATTGGCGAAATACCAGGATATTCTTTATGCTAAAAATACTCATGCATTATTAATTATTTTCCAAGCAATGGATGCTGCTGGTAAAGATAGTACGATTAAGCATGTTATGTCTGGCATAAATCCTCAAGGCTGTCAGGTGTTTAGTTTTAAACAACCTTCCTCAGAAGAATTAAATCATGGTTATTTATGGCGAAGTTTTAAAGCTTTACCCGAAAGAGGAAGAATAGGTATTTTCAACCGTTCTTATTATGAAGACGTTTTGGTGACGCGGGTGCATCCGGAGCTAATTGAAAAACAACAATTACCTGTATCTCTAAAAGGAAACCATATATGGAAGCAGCGTTTTGAAGAGATAAATAATTTTGAAAAATATTTGGTTAATAATGGAATTGTTGTTCTGAAGTTTTTTCTCAATGTGTCAAAAAAAGAACAGAAAAACCGCTTTATGAAGCGCATTGAAACACCTGAAAAAAACTGGAAGTTCTCAGCAAGTGATATCCGAGAACGTAATTTTTGGGACGATTACATGAATGCTTACGAAGATGCTTTTCGCCACACTAGCACTGAATGGGCACCCTGGCATATTATTCCTGCCGACCACAAATGGTTTACTCGTATGGCTGTAGCCGATATTGTCTGCTCTAAATTAAAAGAACTGAAGTTAGAGTATCCTACCGTAACAGAAGAACATATGCAGCGTATCTTACAAGCAAAGGAAATTTTGCAAGCAGAAGATCGACAGTTATCAGTGAGCAGTGAGCAGTGAGCAGTTAGAAGTTACCAGTTATTATTTTTTTGTGATTTATCTCTTTATTTTATGGTACAATAGTACTTATTTTTCCAGATAAAATTGGAGTGTTGGGGAGTATCAATATTTTAAAGCTGCTACAACTATCTTAAGTTGTTAATTAATGAAAGTTTAGTTAACTGTAATTTTGTCGGAATGTTGATATCTATATAACATTCGGATGATATTCATGTGGATGTTGTTTTCAGGGCTACACTTCGGTGTAAGCTTGTACGAAGTTAAATATTTGAAATACTTAGTTAAATTTTAGTCACATTTAAACAATTAGCTTCTAGTTATGTCGATTATTGCTCTGAGAGCTTGGTATATCGAAAAGTATGAGCCGATTCCAGAGTTGGAAAAACGTCAGCCAGATATTCGTATCAGTAAAAAAAGTCTGTTAAAGTCGGCTTTGAGAGCAGATTTTTTGGAAGACAGTGAGGAAGTAAAAAATTCAACTTGGTTTAGGCGCTATCTGGAAGGCGACGAGATAGAATTTTATGTTGAAGGCAGTGGTGGCTATTGTGTTGCCAACATTGATTTAATTAGCCATGAGATTTATTTCACGAAACAGGCTTTGTTAGCGCAGTTAGAGCCAACGATTTTTTTGAGTTATCAAAATGAATATCCTGAAGCTAGCGATGCTTTGCGGGAAGGATTGCTCGATACCTTAGATAAATTAAATTTGCGATCGCGACTGCCATTAAAGTTAATTGAGTCTATTCGCCCAAAAGATGCGCCGATGAGATTGGGAAGCAGCATGATGCGAAAAATTCGCAGAAGCTTGTTATTTATTGCGGATGCCACACCGATCGCCAGTGTTGATAGCGGTAAGGAAAAACCTTTACTTCTTCCCAGTGCTAACACCTGTATTGAACTCGGTTACGCTATTCAAAGTAAGCGCTCTGAGCAGATACTAATTGCACAAATGCAGCGTCAGGTAATGGTTGGACAATTTCCCTTTGATTTAAGTGCAACTCAGATAATGCAATTTCAAGATACTAGGGAATTAAATAATATTTTGCCGCAGACGATTGAAAACGTTTTAGCGAGATTCAGGTTGTTTGCTTAAATTGTTGTTTACTTTCTACTCCCTATCTTTAAATATTCTCAACATCAAAACAATGTAGAGTATTAGTAGCAATTTTTACTAATTCACTGGTACCGTGAAAAACAATTAAGTACTTGCCAGCATTAAGGCGATCGCGATAAAGGGAAGCATCTTTATTAACAACATTAGACTCTACACTACTACCTACAGCAAAAGCAAATAATAAACCAAAAGCTGCTCCCAACAAGCCTCCAGCAACTTGATTGAGAACACCATCTACGGTCGGGATTTCGATATTCTCTAAAAAATTAAAAGCATAACCACAAGCAAATCCGAGCGGTACAACCCAATAAGCAAAACTTTGCAGGTTACTTTTAGCTTGTCGTTCGGGTTTAATTAGTCCGTATTCGTCAGTACTTTCAAAACCTTCACCTAAAATACTAATTTGCTCGCTGGGTAAACTTTTTTCTAAAGCAGTGCGAGCAGATAAAGCTTCTACTTTGTTAGCATAAACCGCGATTAGGTAATTCATCTGATTAATTTGAATTTTAATAATTTCTTAAATTATAGGACTTACGTAAAGCCCCCCTAAAAAAGGGGGGTTGGGGGGATCTAAACGTGTGGAAAAGTTTTCCGTTTTTATCAAACACATTTTTATTTTTCCCTATTCCCCATGCCCCATTCCCTATTCGCTTACTGACAACTGAAATCATTACGTTTTATCCTAAAATCCTTACTTATATCAATATTGCTCGGCACTTTTATATATAAAACCTTGCCAAAAACGAGACTTTGATCGTACTTATGTAGTATTTTTGGTGAAAAGTCGTATGGTGGTTTTCTGCTATGAAACAGCTTCTCAATCGCTTCTTGAGTTGCAAAAAGTATATCGCTAAGCTGATTGTATTGTTAGCGATGATGATATTCGTTTTTTCAACGTTTACGATACCTGCTTTGGCTACGGGTGTATATAATATGCCAAACCTGACTTCAGACACCTGGATTGTAGATGAAGCAGATTTAATCAGCCGTTTCAATGAAGGTCAAATTAGTAGTGCCTTTGATGAATTGGCTCTTCAAACAGGAAACGAAGTCAGAATAGTTACTGTTCGTCGTTTAGATTACGGAGAAACTCCCGAAAGTTTTACTAAAGCCCTATTTGAAAAATGGTTTCCTACCAAAGAAGCACAAGCAAATCAAACTTTATTAATGATTGACTCTGTAACCAATGGCACCGCTATTCTTACGGGTGATAAAATCAAATCCATAATGCCTGATGACATAGCCGAAAGTGTAGCATCAGAAACAATTTTAGTACCGTTGCGGAACGGCAACAAGTACAATCAAGCCTTTTTAGATGCACAAGAACGTCTTGTCACCGTACTTTCTGGTGAACCAGATCCCGGCCCACCAGAAGTTAAAAACGATGTACAGGTGGAAGGAACATTTACCAAAGCTGAAGACACCGACCAGGAAAATGCTACAGCTTGGATAGTAGGATTACTGATAGCTGCTACCGTAATTCCGATGGCAACATACTATATCTATTTAGTTTTCCAACCATCATCGGAAGGTAAAGAGAGTTAGGAGTTAGGAGTCAGGAGTTAGGAGTTAGGAGTTAGGAGTGAATAATAATTTATTCTACCCCCTCTCCCCCCTCTCTCCAATTACCAATTACCAATTACCTTACCAAAATCTTAATCCTGCACGTACACTTGCCCTGTTGCCAAAGCAGTCTCGGCTCGGACAAATTCTCTACCTAGATAAGCAGCATGATCGAACATGGTTATCGGGCAGGGCTGAGTTTCTTCAAAAATTTTTACAGATAATTCTTTTGCGGTTCTGCCAGAATATACCGTAGTATGGGTTCGTTCTACTTTTCCTTTTGCTGGAATAACTTTTCCCGTTTCTGGATCGACGGCTAAACCTCGCTCATCGATGATGTTACTAAAATGTTTAGCAAAAATTAATCCTTCTTCTCGGTCGATGTAAATAATAAAATATCCGGCAGGATCTAAATCAATATGTCGTTGAGAAAGTTTGTCATCTATTGCTTTTAAATTGTCAAGTAGATTCATAATTACTTAAAAACAATTACTCTCATAAGGGTTTTCATGAACTTAAAATAGTGTAATTCTTTTCAGTTAACAGTGAACAGTTACCAGTTACCAGTTACCAACATTGAATTTATAACTCCTAATTCCTAATTCCTAACTCTTAATTCCTAACTCCTAACTCCTAACTCCCCACTCCTAACTCCCTACTCCTCATTCTTAGCTGCAAAAGGAATCTGCTCGTTAATTGCTTCAATTTCCCGCTGTTCGAGTTCGTTGACTTCGCTGATGTAGCGACGGAGTATTTGTCCTAAACGATTGTCGTAGAAACGATGTAGGCTGTAGTTCGGGGTTGCTGGGAAGCCACGACGTTTTTTGTGTCGTCCACCTGCACCGGGATCGAATATTTGAATATTGTTTTTAATCGCCCATTCAATGGGTGAATAATAGCAAGCATCAAAGTGCAGACAATCTATTTCTTGAAAACTACCCCAGTAGCGGCCGTACATTTTATCGTCTTTGTATAAACAAAATGACATTCCCACAGGTTGGCTGTTATCTTGTTCGCTGTAAGCTGCAAAAAAGACGACTCGATCGCGATAGTTTTCGTACAGCGATTCAAAAAACTGTTTTGTCAGATATTTACTGCCCCACCAACCAAATTTGTCGCAGGTGTCGGCATAAAAATCGTACATTAAAGGAAATAAGTTTTGAGGAATATCATCACCAGTAAATGCTTTGAGTTCCAAACCTGCTTTTGCTACAGCCTTTCGTTCGCGTTTGATATTACGACGCTGATTAGCATTAAATGCACCTAAATAATCATCGAAACTTGTAAAGTCATGATTTTGCCAAACATAATTGTGGTGCAACCAAGCTGTAAAACCCTGACGTTCCAATACTTGATGAAAATCGGGATCTACATACAAAAAATTACAGCCACTGATACGCTGCTTTTTACAAAAAGAATCTATTTCCCGCAGCATTAAGGAAGTTATTTCATCTTCGTCTTCCCCTGGTGCAATCAAAAATCGATAACCCTCGGCTGGTGTAAACGGCGACATCCCCAGCATTTTGGGGTAATATTCTACGCCAATACGGTAAGCTAATTCTGCCCACTGATTATCAAAGACAAATTCTCCATAGCTATGTCCTTTGATATAAAGTGGAGCAGCAGCAATCAACGTTCTATCTCGCCATAACGTTAAGTGATTGGGCAACCAACCACTCTTGGCTGTAGCGCTTTGAGAAACTTCGAGATTGTTTAACCAATCCCATTCAAAAAAAGGAGTCTGAAGTGGAACAGCCAAAGCATTCCAAGCATTTTTGGGTACTTCAGCAACTTTATCAATCCACAAGAGAGAATAACTCGACTTAATTTTTTCCACCATCAGAGTTAAAGACACATTTAGGAGCGGCAAAAGCTTCCTACAGCGTAATCTAATCTGGGAATTGTTGCAGGGAATAGTGCAGAAATACTTCTTGGTTTTCGGTGCGAACTTCTATCAGTTGCAGGCGTGGAGCGAGTTTCGCTAAAAATCCACAACCTTCAACTGGGGTTGGAGCATCTTCACCACCTAATATTAAGGGACAGATAGTCAGCCAAATTTGATCAATTAAATTTAACTCTAAAAGATTCGCGACCAAATTTCCGCCACCTAAAACTCCCAACTGTGCTATACCCAATGTAGTCAAATGTTTGAACGCTGCATGAATATCAACTTTTCCTGCGGGTGTTTCAAATACCAGTATACGTTTGAATTCCGGTCTTGTTTGCCAAAAGTTGGCTCCTGTAGCTGTTGAAATTAACCAGCGTTCAACTGGCTGCTGAAAGAAGCGTATATCTGGGTTTAACTCACCGGAATCAGAAATAACGATATGAACGGGTTGGGGTGGCTTACCATTGGATTTTCGATGCTGTAATAGGTGTGGATGCGATACTGTTAAAGTTGTACCGTAAGCGCGTAAAGTACCAGCACCAAACAAAACAGCATCCTTTGTCGCAATTTGTTTTTCTAGGTGTGCTTTATCATTCTTTGAACCGAATCTAGCTGGAGCATGAGTAACATCTGCTATTTTCCCATCTGCACTCATTGCCAAAACGATTGTGGTTTGAGGACGAGATTGTTTTGTCATGATTATGGTGCGACTGCGCCGCGATACTGATATTTTCTCAACGAGTAATACCAATAAATAGAAAACTTGTATAGCCGATATTTATTAGCTGTAATACAGTTAGATTGGTGCGATTAACTTCAAAGCATAATTGCCATGCAATAAACAATACTCTTGTAGCGAAGTCATATACTTTATCATATTTATCTCAATATGTATCTTAAATGTGAAGGTTGATCAAGTGTAACAAAGATGTACCAATTACCAAATACTAAATTATGGAAATTTTTATTCTAGCCGATAAAATTTGGTATCTCGCAATTCTTTTTTGTTGACAAGAATTTAATAACTTGACTATACCGGAATAATAAACTTAATAATAGAAGTATATTAACTTGTTAGATCGCATTTATTTTAAAGTTTGAACAGATGCTTATCAGAGAATACCAATGGTGAATTTTCGTCAATCATCATTTCGCCGAATTCTAATATCCAAGATATTATTGCTATCAGTACCAGTCTTATTGATAGGTGAGTTTGTCGGCTATAAAAAAGCACGTTCTAGCTTAATAGAAGTTGCCCGTCAGAATTTAACTGAAAGTGCAACGATCAAAGCAGAGAACATTGTCGATACTATTGATACGCTTAAAAGTAATCTATTTATCGCTTCCCAAACTACAGTTATTCAATCGGGTAAACCTGAGTTAATAGAAAAATTTGTTACTCAGTTAGTGAAAGAATTGCCCAGACAAATCAAATGCATTCAGTTGAAAAATCCAAGCAACAACAATATTATTGCTAAAAATTGTGGTAAAAAAGTAATTAATTTGAATAATTTTTCGACATCGAGAAATAAAGTTCAAATTGAACCTATTTTACCGGCAAAATCTCAAAAAAATAGTTTAGAAAATCCATCCTCAAAGCTAGAGCTAAACTTAGCTTCTCCCGTCTACGATACTCAAGGTAAATTGCTTTATACCTTAAGTATGCAATCGCAACTACTGCACGAAAAAAATCAAAAGAATCCCAGATTATTAACAGGTTCTACGGTAGTAATTGCAGAAAACGGGACAATTATGGCACACCCGATTTTTCAACGAGTAGGTACCAATATCGCCGAACACGCAGATGCAAAAAAGCTACAGCAGATTGTAAAAAATGCTGTATCCAAACCCGAAGGTTCTTCAGATTTGTTTTTTGATCAAGAAGGCAAGCAGTTACTTGCTGGATATACAGCTATTGACAGCCCAGTTGATGGCGACCAAAAATGGGTAATTTTAGCCGTTACGAGCTTGGATAATGCTTTAGTCGGTTTGAAAGAAATCAAATTAATTTTATTTGTTTTGACAGTTGGCTTGATTGCTGCGACTTTATTAGCATCGCTGTATGTGGCTCGTTACTTAGCGCATCCAGTAGAACAACTACGCGATTATGCCTTGAATCTTCATTTATCAGATACTTCTTCCCCCATTCCGCATAATTTCAACATTCGGGAATTCAATCAATTAGCACAAGCATTAGATCAAATGGTTGAAAGACTCAAAGCATCGGCCCAAGAGTTGGAAATTGCTTGGAAAGATGCAAAAACTGCAAATCAAAGCAAAAGCTATTTTTTGGCGACAACTTCCCACGAGTTGAGAAACCCTTTAAACGTCATTATTAATTCCATACGTTTGGTTCGGGAAGATATGTGTGACGATAGAGAAGAAGAAAAAGAGTTTCTCAAACGTGCGGATGAAACCGCGATTCATTTGTTGGGTATTATTAATGACTTGCTTGATATTTCTAGAATCGAAGCAGGTAAGCTTTCAGTCATAATTAAACCAATAGACTTGCATCAAGTCATTAACGAAGTAATTAGCTCGCAATCGCTTAATATTCGACAAAAAGGTTTGCAGTTGAATATTCCTGTTTTAGAAGAGCAAATTCGAGTTAATGCAGATACAGCGAAGCTCAAGCAAGTTTTAATCAACGCGATCGGCAACGCCACAAAATTTACTGAAGCAGGAAGTATAACCATAACCACAGAAATTCAAAATCATAACGATAAATCTTGGGTAACGGTTTCGGTTATTGATACAGGTATAGGTATTGATATCGAGCAACAGCAAAAACTATTTCATCCTTTCGTGATGGTAGATGCTAGCAATACCCGCCAGCATAATGGTACGGGGTTGGGGCTAGCAATTTCACGCAATTTAATCGAATTGATGGGAGGTACGATAACTCTTGAAAGTCCGGGGATAAATCGAGGTACTACAGCTAAAATTACTTTAGCTTTAACAGATAGCGAAAATAAAATTGATTCTGTAAATGGGAATGGTAAAGTACCACAAGCTAGTATTCAAGGTAACTTAAAATAGCAGTGTTAATCATTGTTCGTAGTAGCGCCGTCTAGCCTACGGCAAGCCTGACGGCGAACGCATCCGGGTTCAAACATTTTTATTTACGTTTATCGCTATGTTGGTTTTGTATAGAAATAGGTTCACCTTCTGCTTCTAAGGATTGAGTAAGAGCGGTGAGAATTTCTACTAGCTGCGTACCTACCCAACCATTAGATGTTAATGACGGAGTATTTTGCTGGATGCATTCAATAAAACTGTTACAAACTCGTTGTAATGGTTCCCCTTTTTCGACTTCTAGCACTTTTTGCTGTTGATTTACTGGGATAAAGCGATTTTCAGTTAGGTCAAATTCACCCTGCATTAACGTTAAAGGCTTATCGTTTAACATTTCATCGAAAATTAAGCTACCTTGACTACCTACAACTACCAAACGCCGTTGCTTATCAGGGTTTAGCCAGCATAGATGAATGAACGCTTGGAAACCCGAGGGATATGTTAGCGTTACTTGGACTAAATCGGATAGAGGGGGAGAATCAACAGCTTTTTGTTGTAGCCAAACTTTTCCTGTTGCTTGGGCAATAATTGGTGATTCGCCCAACCAATTGTTAAAAATTGCTATATCGTGAATAGCTAAATCCCATAGTGCATCAACATCTTGACGTACTGGCCCCAAATGGGTGCGTGTTGCGTAACCGTAGCGTAAATCTCCTACAGCACCAGCTTGCAATACTGCTTGTCCTTTTTCTACCACCGGATGAAATAAGTAGGTGTGATCTACCATCAGAATCAACTGCTGTTTTTCTGCCAATTCGCACAACTGACGGCATTCTGAGGGATTAATAGTCAAAGGTTTTTCAGCTAAAACATGACATCCCCAATTTAGAGCATCTACTATCAATGAATAATGGGTAACGGCAGGAGTCGCAATTACTACCGCATTTAATTCTGATAGCTGTTGAAGTTTTTGCCATTCGGTAGTTAATAAAACATTATTTTCAGATTTTTCACTTAAATCATATTGCCGTTCTACTTTCGCCAAACATTCAGCATTTGGATCTACTACTGCTACAACTTCTACCTGGGGATGCTCTAAAAAATTTCTTAATAAATGAACACCCCAACGTCCAACCCCAACCACAGCAACTTTTATTGAATTAGTCATCCGCTCGTTATTAGTTATTAGTTATTAGTTGTTAGAGCTAGTACTCAACCACATAAGTTTTGCTGGGTTCGTAGTAGCGCTTCAGCGCCTCCGGAATCCGGATGCGCTGAAGCGCTACTACGAACAAACTTTCCTTTACCCCGTAGAACTAATGAAAAGGACTACTAGCTATATCAAATACAAAAAAATTACAACTGTAGAATTTTTGTAAATCTAAAATTAAATATACAACAACTTTATAATCAATAGCTTAACAGATACTTATTTGAATACAGTATTATTACTGAGGCTGAATTGCCATGAAAGCCATTTTGGCAGCAGCTTGCTCGGCAGCTTTAATGGAACGTCCTTTACCTTCACCTAATTTTTGATCGTGCAACCAAACCTCGGCTCGAAAGCGTTCTTGATTGTGTTGAGGTGAAGTAAACTGAGTGACGCGATATTCAGGTAAGGTTTTATATTCTCCTTGAGTCCATTCCTGTAGAGCAGCTTTATAATTTTGTCTTGCTGGATCTGAATTAATTTCTGTAGCGAGTTGTTTAAAATGAGGATCTAACCAAGAGCGAATCAATTCCAAATTATTAGTACTCAGATAAAGCGCACCCAAAACCGCTTCAAAAGCATCAGCTAATCTAGATTCTTGCCCTGCTCTATCTCCGTAAGCACTACCAGCAACCAATAAATGTAGCTCCAAACCGTAAGAGCCAGCTAATTTTGCAAGAATGCGATCGCTAACTAATACCGAACGAATTGCAGCAAAATCTCCTACGCGAGCATCACTAAAATCTTCCCATAGAACAAGAGCAGCCACCAAACGTACCACCGCATCTCCAACAAACTCAAGTTGTTCGTAATTCGCCGACTCAGAAATAGACGGATGAGTCAACGCCAAGTCCAGTAAATCCCATTTAATAGGCGCTTTTACCGATAAACCTAGCTTTTTAACCAAACTCTCAAGTTGTCGCTGACGACGCGGATAAATAACAGACATCAATCAATTGGTAATTAGTAATTGGTAATTGGTAATTGGGCATTGGGCATTGATAATATTAATAACTAGTTAAATGCTTTAATTGTTAACTCCTAACTCCTAACTCCTAACTCTTTCAATCCAAAATCCAAAATCCCTGCATCCAAAATCCAAAATTCCTAGAGGGAGGAGAGAGAGTCGGACATAAGCCGGGTTCTGTTCAAGAAATGCGGAAATTTCTCTCCGAATTCCCAGGGCAGCTATCTATCTGGGACGCTTGTTACCAAACGCCTCAAGCGGCTCTCATAAAGCGGAACTGGTAAAAGACCAACCATAGTTCCTCTCACCTTGCTTCCAACCGGGGTTTACCGAGCCAGCACCTCTCGATGCTGCTGGTGAGCTCTTACCTCACCTTTGCACCCTTACCTTTTATGGCTAACGCCACGCCCTTACGGGCTACAATTATCAATTTACAATTATCAATGAACAGCGAAAACTGATAATTGATAATTGTTCATTGTTCATTGAAAAGGCGGTATTTTTCTGTGGCACTATCCTCACGTTCGCACGCACTGGGCGTTACCCAGCAAGTTTGGTCTTTGGGAAGCCCGGACTTTCCTCAAATTAGTTTTTTTTCAAACTAATCTGCAACCGCCTCGCCAACTCTCCCATAACATTCTAGTTTAGCTTTGATATAACCTTTGACTAATAGTTATTTTTTTCTTTTTTGATTCCAAGGTAAGGCATAAGTCCAAGGAAGTTTTCTAATTATAAAAGGACAAGTAATAATGGACATGGGAGGAACATTTTCACCAGGGCTTAATCCCACGCGCAATTCGGAAAATCGCAGCACTAATTGTAGAGAACATTCCAATTGTTCTCTTCTGCTGATAAAGTTTTTGTATAACTTTCTTTGCGCTCTGACTGGACTACTTTTTAGTCCGCTTATATTAACTAAAGCTTTTTTGGCTTCATATATTCCTGTTTCTTGATCTCTTCCAAACACATCTTCAGTGGTAATGCCTTCTACGAGGTTTTGAGAGGGAGCAACCAAACTGGGGCTTTGGGGTACAGCTAAATCTCGTGACATATCTGGTGATTTACGAATTACTCGACGCGATACGTTTTTGTGTTTTACAACAAAAGAACAGTTATCCCAGTCAATATACATCGCAAGATGATCCGATTTATTGCCAAGGATAATTAATAAATCTCTTAAGCCATCAATATCATAAGAAGGACTAAGTTTAAAGGCGATAGAAACCTTATCATCAAGTTCTAGTTCTTTTAACTGTTTGTCAACAGTTGCCTTATCATAGACAAACTTAATTTTTTCATCGATTGATTCGACCATTAAGTTTAGCACATAACTGACACCAATCATATAAAGCGTCAGTACAAGTAAATTAGGACTCGTCGATTGTTGCATAAGCGTTTAATGTAATCCCCCTAAAATTTTCGCTCACCTCGAACATCTTTGAGAGTTGGAGGGCTTTCCAACCACCCTCTCTTGCGGAAAAACACTACTAAACCAACTGCGATCGCCACCATTGCTGCAACGCATAACCAGAAGCCCCAAGGTGTTTTTAAACCAGGCATATACTCAAAGTTCATGCCGTACAACCCAGCAATAAAGGTTAAAGGTAGGAAAATCCACGAAAACACCGTGAGCAACTTCATGATTTCATTCATTCTGTTGCTGATTGCAGAAAGGTACACGTCCATCAGCCCCGATGCAAGTTCCCGATAAGTTTCTACCATATCCATTACCTGCACCGCATGGTCGTAACAATCTCTTAAGTAAATTCTCACCTCCTCAGAAATAAGTTCATTACTATCTCTAATCAAAGCATTTATAGCGCTACGTTGCGGCCATATAGCGCGACGTAATTGTAACAATTCTCGTCTAATTCTATAAATTTTTTGCAGTGTTTTTCGAGTCGGATTTAATATTACTTCCTCCTCTAAGTCTTCAATGCGTTCGCCATAATCTTCGAGTACGGGGAAAAACCCATCAATGATTGCATCTAAAAGAGCATAAGCTAAATAATCAGCTCCCTGCTTGCGGATGATACCTTTATTGTTGCGAATTCTCAAGCGTACCGGGTCAAAGCAATCAAAGTTGGGTTCTTCTTGCACGGTAAGCAGATAATTTTTTCCCAAAACAAGACTTACTTGTTCGCTGTGAAAACCATCACTATTCTCTGTTGGCATCACCATCCGCGAAATTATCACCAACTGATCTTCATAATTTTCTATTTTCGGACGTTCTGGAACATTTACCACATCTTCCAAAACCAAAGGATGCAGATCAAAAACTTTGCCAATTCTTTGCAAAATATTTGTATTACCCAAACCCGCAACATCTACCCAAGAAACTGATTCAGTATTCAGATACTTAGCGCAATCTTCTGGTACAGAAATCCTTTTAGGAATAACTTTGTCTTCATTGTAATCAATTAAAGAAATCTTAGTAGGTGGCGCGTCTCTATCTTCATTAAGAGTTCCCGGTATTGTTCCTGGATGGTGATAAAAATCTTCTTCGTAGGGTTCATTTGCTTGAAGAGCCGGACGAAATAATTTTTCTAGCATATATTTTGACCCTATTAAATAATGTAGATAATAATGATTTCTTAAATTTCCTATTTTTTCTAATACATAAATTGATAAAAACCACTACCTACAAGAGATTAGTTTATTTTCCACGAACATATCTCACCGACCAATCTTAACTCATAATGTTCGTTTAACAATCAAAAAGCGTTTATCTCTTGCTCCAGCAGGATTACCTGTTACGCTGTCTGCCGTACCTAAATCGGTGACAGCATCGAAAAATAACGCACCACTCAGCAGAGAAAATACTGAAAAACGAATAAAGAAAGGTTGATGCTTGGATAAAACTGCGAGCGCTTCCTAAAACTCCTACTGAAGTTTCTATTCGAACAGCACGCACATTTGCAAAATAGCCCGTAGCGAAATGACTTTAGTCATGTTGCCAATATATCTTTTGATACATAATATTTTTAAGACAATTTATCTAAATCGCAATTGTTGTAATTTCATGCGCTTTAACCAAACTGCTTCTTTATCTATCCGTCGCACCATAAGCTATGTGGAATGGTTGCTTTTAATTAGACATCTCCGGAAAACATTTTTTATAATGTCAGAAATTCCGTGCAGTCAAGACGGCAAATAAATTTTAATCTTAATCAAGCTTTAGCCACTTTAATAGAACAAGTTGGGCGAAATTAATCATTAGAAGAAGATATAGAAATTGTCGGGCAAGCCAATCATGGTAATGAAGCGATTTCTCTTACCCAACAATTGCAACCTGATGTAATTCTTATGGATGTGCGGATGCCTGTTTGCGATGGAGTTGCCGCAACCCGCGAAATTCATCACTCTTTCCCTTGGATAAAAATTTTGGTGCTGATGACTTTCGATGAAGATGAATATATTTGGCAATCTTTACAAGCTGGGGCACTCGGTTACTTCCTTAAAAATACTCCCGCAACTCAATTAGCCGCTGCAATTCACGCCATACACCAAGGACATTCTCAATTAGGGCCAACTATTGCCCCCAAAGTATTCGCCCAATTACGCCCGCCAATTCCAGTTAAAGAAAACGATATTCAGGAAAAATTAACCGAAAGGGAATTAGAAGTATTAACTTTAATATCCCAAGGAAAAAGCAATCGAGAAATTTCTAAAACTTTATATCTCAGCGAAGGAACCATAAAAAACTACGTTACCCAAATTTTAGGGCGACTTGAGTTAAGAGATAGAACCCAAGCCGCCCTATGGGCTAAAGAGAATTTAGCAATTTAGTTAGTTGTTAGTTGTTGGTTGCTGGTTGTTAGTTGTTGGTTGTTAGAAATGTATTCGGCGGTTGAAACCCCTTCTACACAGACGAAGTCCACGGAGGTGGACTATTAATTCCTAACCCACGTTCACCGCTAGGTGCGGCTCAGGTGGGTTTCGCTTGTGTAGCCGCGATTTCAATCGCCAGGTAACTCCTAACTCCCAACTCCCAACTCCCAACTACTAACCACTAACCACTAACTACTAACCCCTAACTTACATCATGCCCATTCCACCCATTCCTGGCATACCCATGCCGCCCATGCCGCCCATGCCGCCCATGCCGCCCATGCCGCCCATGTCGGGGGCACCAGCACCAGCTTTAGGATCTGGTTTTTCTACTACCAAGGCTTCGGTAGTTAATACCATTCCGGAGATGGAACCGGCGTTTTGTAAGGAGGAACGCACTACTTTGGCTGGATCGATAATTCCGACGGAAATTAAATCCTCAAATTCGCCGTTAGCTGCGTTGTAACCAATATTAAATTCAGTCTCTTTAACTTTAGAAACAATAACTGAACCTTCTACACCGGCATTCTCAGCAATTTGACGTAATGGCGCTTCTAAGGCTCGTGCTACTATGTCAGCACCAATTCTTTCTTCGTCTTTGAGGCTCTTCTTGATTTCCTCTACTTTTTTGATCAGGTGAATCAAGGTAGTACCGCCACCGGGAACGATGCCTTCTTCTACCGCTGCTTTGGTAGCGTTTAATGCATCTTCAATCCGTAATTTACGGTCTTGTAATTCGGTTTCGGTTGCAGCACCAACTTTAATTACAGCTACACCACCAGCAAGTTTGGCGATACGTTCTTGTAATTTTTCTGTATCGTATTCTGAGTCGGTTTCCTCAAGCTGTTTGCGAATTTGACCGATGCGCTTTTCGACATCGGCTTTCAACTCACCAGCAGCAACGATAATAGTGTTTTCTTTGTCAATCTCGATTTTGCGAGCGGTTCCTAACATCTCTTCAGTTGCGGTATCCAAACTCAAACCGATTTCCTCGGAAATCATTTGTCCGCCGGTAAGAATCGCAATATCTTGTAGCATGGCTTTACGACGTTCGCCGAAACCAGGAGCTTTGATAGCAGCAATTCCCAACACACCTCTGGCTTTATTTACAACCAAAGTTGCTAAGGCTTCACCTTCGACATCTTCAGCGATAATTAACAGAGGTTGACCGCTACGAGCAACTTTTTCTAAAATTGGCACTAATTCTTGAATATTGCCGATCTTCTTATCAGTAATCAAGATGCGGGCGTTTTCAAATTCTACTGTCATCCGGTCATTGTTGGTGATGAAGTAGGGAGAAATATATCCCCTGTCAATTTGCATCCCTTCTACAACTTCTAATTCGGTAGATAGAGATTTTGATTCCTCAACGGTAATTACCCCGTCTTTAGTCACTTTCTCCATCGCTTCCGAAATCATTTTGCCGACTTCTTCATCATTACCAGCAGATACGGTGGCAACTTGCGCGATCGCACTTCCTTCGACTGGTTTAGCAATCTTAACGATTTCTTGCACCAGCGCTTCGATAGTTTTGTCGATACCGCGCTTCAAGCTCATAGGGTTGGAGCCAGCAGCAACGTTTTTGAGTCCTTCGCGGATAATAGCTTGAGCCAACACGGTAGCGGTAGTAGTACCATCTCCCGCGATTTCTTTGGTTTTTTCAGCTACTTCCTGGATTAATTTTGCTCCAGTGTTCTCCAAAGGATCGTAAAGTTCAATTTCTTTAGCAACGGTGATACCATCGTTTACAATCTGAGGCGCACCAAATTTCTTTTCTAAAAGAACGTTGCGACCTTTGGGACCCAAGGTTATTCTGACGGCATCAGCAAGGGCGTTAATACCCCTCTCTAACGACCGACGTGACTCTTCATTAAAGGAAACGATTTTTGGCATTTTTAAACTCACAAGCACTATTGTTTTACAATTTAGCACTCACTGCTCAAGAGTGCTAACAATGCAAGCTGTTTATATTACAGATATTAAAAGCAAAAATGATTAATATACAGTTGGCGATCGTGATAGATACTCGCAGTAATCAAGGAATCGGGAGATGAATATATACAATTCCCTTAAATCTCTCGGTATTGCTGAACCCAGCGGTTCCGGCTGGTTGGCAGTAGTGTTTACGTTTTTGTTGGCTTTAGTTGTTACCTGGAGTTTAATTCCCCGGATACGTAAATTTGCGATACGTGTCGGTTGGGCAGATCAACCAAATGCAAGGCGTTTGAACAGCGAACCTTTACCGAATGCGGGAGGATTAGCAATTTATGCAGGAGTAATTGCCGCTGTTACCCTTGCTAGCTTATTACGACCGATTGAATTAGAAAATGTATTAGCGGAGGTTTTAACCGTATTGCTGGGCGGCTCAATACTGGTATTAGTAGGTTTTATTGACGACCAATTCGGCTTACCTGCCTCTTTTCGATTGTTAGTGCAAATCTTAACAGCGCTTTTGCTAGTTGCTAACAATATTGGCTTTAATTTAACTTTCAATACTCCTATAGATTCTACGCTCTCAACATTATTGACAGTATTGTGGGTAGTAGGAATTACCAACGCTATTAATTTAATGGACGGTATGGATGGCTTAGCGGGAGGAGTCAGCTTTATCACGGCGATGAGTTTGCTAGCAGTTTCCGCCCAGTTTCCCAACCGTGCGGCAGCGACTTTAGTTTTAGCAGCTTTAGGTGGTTCGGCGCTAGGCTTTTTACGCCATAACTTCCATCCGTCAAAAATTATTATGGGTGATGCCGGAGCATATTTCTTCGGTTATGTATTAGCAGCAACCAGTATTTTAGGCGAATTACAAATAACTACAGTGTTATCAATATTGCCCCCGGTTGCATTTCTTCTACTGCCAGTACTGGATACTACCCAAGTTTTTGTAAGAAGATTAGCAAAAGGTAAAAATCCTCTCAGCACGCCAGGAAAAGACCATTTGCACCATCGCTTACTAGCTTGGGGCTTATCCCAGAGACGTGCAGCGGTTATCCTCTGGTCAATAACTTTAGCTTGCAACTGGTTGGGAATGAGTATACGAAGAATGACCCCCGAAGTCATTTTTGCTACTACTTTCACAATTATTGTACTTTTAGCCTTTACCGTTTGGCGGAAAATGCAGAACGCTTGAGATGGGGGGGGATGGGGAGACAAGGAGACAAGGAGACAAGGAGACAAGGGGAGATTAAACTCCTAACTCCTAACTCCTAACTCCTAACTTCTAATTACCAGATCGCATCTGGGTAAAAATTTCTTATTTCTGTATCTGCTGTGACAATCGAAGCCTGATTTCTGCTGGCTAATGCTACAACAACCCTATCTGCTGGATCTCGATGCTCCCATTCCAGATTTACGCTTTCTAACCACACATCTTCATCAATCGGAACAATACTTACGACATCGGACTTTTTCAAAGAGGCAACGTATTTATTAAGATTGACTCCTAAATCCAATTTTTTATTTTTGATTTTGAGAGCAATTTCCCAAATCGCGATCGATGGAACAAGGCCATTTTTGTTTTTTTCCATCTGCTTGCAAGCTTCTATTGCAGCGCTCGTAAGTTCATTTGGATCTAAACTCCACCAAATCAAAGCGCAAGTATCGAGGACAATTTTCACAATTCTCCCCATTCGTCAGTTGTGGGAGTCGTCAAATCTTCAAAATACTGTACTTTGCCGCGCATTTCTCCAAATAACTCTTCGGTTGTTGGTGAATCGCCATATCTAGATATTTTTACTACTGGCTTTCCGCGATCGGTAACAATTATTTCTTCCCCTGACTCCACAAGACGTAAGAACTCTAGCAGTTGACTTTTGAGTTTACTTTTGGAAATAGTCTTCATAATGTCCCTAGTCATGACTATGGTCACATTCTAAGTTATGTGGAAGGGGAGAGGGGGACAAAGAGAGGAGGGAGAGGGGGAAGAATAAATAATTATTACCAATTACCAATTACCCATGCCCAATTCCTAACTGCTCACTGCTCACTGCTCACTGTTCACTGATAACTGTTCGCTCTTCGCACAAATTAGCCAACCAACTAACATAAGAAGCACACCAAGTGCTAAAAATCCCATATCCCAAGCAAATTCATTTGGGCCAGGTTTGACGTGATGAACTCCGAGAATTTGATGATCGATTAATCCTTCAACGAAATCAAATAAACCAATACCAATCAAAATTGAGCCAAAAAAGGTCTTGGATGACCAAGGAACGTCATCACGCTTCGCTACTTTCCATAACAAGACAACTCCCACTATAGTCATCACGTAATCGAAAACGTGGAAGAAACCATCAGCCAGTACATTCAAATCTATATTGGAGCGATTTGTTAAGGGCAAAACATTGCTCAACATATGATGCCATTGGAGAATTTGATGCAGCACAATCCCATCGAAAAAACCTCCTAAGCCTATACCCAAGCAAATTCCAGCTATTATCAGCGGTTTACGTTGGTTGCTAGCTAATTGTGATTCCATTTTGTATACCATTAAGACGTTTAGTTCTCACGGTAAAGCTTTGGTTAAGGAAAAAACTTCCGTCTAAAGGTTGTAGAAACAGAATAAATTTGAATTCAACAAGCAAGCTGTTAACATCTACAGGCATCATAGAAGTGGTATATTAAACAGCAGTTTTCATATGACTATTTATTTTTACAAAGTTTGGCAGCCCTACGGTTGTTTTTCTAACTTTTCCCTCCACTCAATTGAAATACAGAATACTTTGTGGTCTACAGTGGAGCATTATTACCAAGCACAAAAGTTCGTAGGAAGTCCTGATGAAGAAGTTATCCCTTTGATTCATCAAGCTTCGACTCCAGAGGAAGCTGCTGCTTTAGGAAGGTGTTCTACTCATCAAATACGTTCCGATTGGGAAATGGTGAAAACCCAAGTTATGCGAGAAGCGGTACACAAAAAGTTTCTTGCTCACCCGGATATTAGAGAAATCCTGCTTTCGACTGGTGACAAATTGCTTGTGGAAAATTCACCAAATGATTATTTCTGGGGTTGCGGTGAAAATAAAACCGGAGAAAATCATTTAGGAAAAATCTTAATGAGTGTACGAGAAGAACTTCGTATACTTTCGATGAAGGCGATCGCCAATTAATTCTTTTAATAAAAAATAGTTTAAAACATATTTTCAGACCTCTTCTACCATATAGGAGAGGTTTAAAGATGTGTTTTAAATTACGAATTGTTCAAATAATTTATGATAACTCACCATAATTCATCATTATTAAGAAATATAAAAAAAATCAGACTAAAAAAACTAATTAAAATAAACAAACTATGCAGTACAGTTTACATTAAATTTGCATAGTCTATGCAGTATAATTGGGAATTTTTAGACAATTCAACGAATAATTATGACTATTTAATTTAAAATAAGCATTCGTGACGATATATCTATATTTTTATCTTAAATAATGTATATTGCTTCTATTTTATTGTAAGAAATATCCGGGTGCAGCTTCTTGTTCAAGAATATAATTAAGTAGATTAATGATTAATATTTTTAACATCTGCCAAAAATATTTCAAAATATTACATCTGCGAATTATCTCTCAAGCAAGTATTAACTATTTGTGTAGAAGTTTACTCAAAGAGACTTAGAGTAACTAAATATTGCTAAGAAACTATCTAGCAAGGTTTTTTTTTAAATGTATCGGTCATAAATAATTTGAAAACTTAAGCTGAATAATGCGATTGTTATCAAGCAAAAATACGATCAAATTTATTCCTGCCGCAAAAAATGTTGTGAATATTACTGTTTTATTGCCGTTTTATTAATTTGTAATTATTTCAGCTTTCAATTAACCTCAAAATAATTTACTTTGTGTAGAACCAAATAAAAGTTTCGTTACAATAAATTTATATGCAATATCTGGCTTAAATAATCGATTAACAATAAAAGAGAGCTTTTCGATTGTTTTACGTATATAAATTCAATCTCAAGCATTCAATAAAATATGTAAATCATACTTTTGAATTTATAGAATAAATACTTAATTATTTTCTTTTCTGTGAATTGCGTTAATACTTGTGAAAAAAAAATCATTAATCTAACCGCACTATTGTCATTCACAAAGCTTAAAAATCATGGATATCACAAATTTTACCGCTGAAGGGCAACTAGAAAAACCACAAAAAGGTATGAAAATTATTCTCGCAGATGAAGAAACACAGATGCCAATAAAAAAAGAAGCTTCTCAATTAAACATTAGTTCTAATCGCGGTAGAGTTGCTATTTTTATTGATGGTTCAAATTTGTTTCATACAGCTTTACAACTTGGTATTGAAATTGACTACACTAAATTACTTTGCTGTTTAACTAGAGAGTCAAGATTGTTAAGAGCTTTCTTTTATACTGGTGTCGATCGCCATAACGAAAAGCAGCAAGGTTTTTTGCTATGGATGCGTAGAAACGGATATCGTGTAGTAACAAAGGAAATAATTCAACTTCCAGATGGTTCGAGAAAATCAAATCAGCACGTAGAAATTGCTGTAGATATGATGAATTTAGCCCCTTACTACGATACAGCAGTTTTGGTAAGTGGAGATGGAGAGTTAACTTATGCTGTAAATGCTGTAGCTTACCAAGGTGCTAGAGTGGAACTTGTTAGTCTGCGAGCAATGACTAATGAATCCTTAATTGATGTTGCTGACTGTTTTATCGATTTAGATACTATCAAAGATTACATCAAAAAGAATAGCGATTCATGTTGCGAGCAAATGTAATAATATTGGGATATATTGCATTGGTATATAGTACTAGAGTCATAGTACTTAACCTGTTATCAGAATTTATAGCGTATTTAGATCGACAAAGTAGTGCAATTACTGCTTTAAAAGCGCCGTAGGGGTGTTTACCGCAAAAAATATTTAGCATTTAATAGTAAAAGTTTGTATTAATTAGTATTTGCTTATAAGAGTATTATTCAGGGTTTAAGCAAATAAATTTAACTCTTTAATTTGTAAGTAAGTTTTTAATTTACTACTAAAAATATATTATTTATCCAGCTTTTAGCTTTTAGCTTTGAGCTTTGAGCATATAATAAAGTTTGATTTTAGTTAACTACTAAAAATCTTTTTTTGAATTACACGACTTTATTTCCGATCGAATCCGATACGATATGTAGTATTTTATACAAAATATTTTTATTTGTTTATTTGTAGTGAGTTGGTAAAATATAATACAATTCCTGATGTGCCCATAGATAGTTGAATATCGTAAATATGCCGATTGCAATTAATTTAATGCGATTTATCAGCATAAGTATTGTTTCCTTTATAGCTAGCACGAACTTAATTTTGTAATTGTACATTCGGTATTTATAATAAAATTTAAGTGTTAACACGGATTTCTCGGTTTTCACAATTCTATTAACATAGATAGATGTTAATAAAAATATAAACCGTTATAAAGAGGTCAAAAACAACACTGTCATCTAGCACACATTTCTTCAACAGTGATGAATATTTGCGAATGTCATTGTCCACTCGTATCGTCGTCATTTTAGATAGCCAAGGAGTATCGTTTATGAATAAGACTGAATCCGCCGTTTTTGTCAGTTATTTGTTAATGACTTGCTATTTTTTCATTAACTGGCTGAGATTTACTCTTCGTAATCCAAGTTCCTCTCCAGAAGACAAATTTTTGTCGTTTGTGATGTTTATAATGTCAACTATCTTTTGGCCGATAATAATTCCTATGTCTTGTGTAAAGATATTTAAAACCAAAAAGTTTGAATTTAGCGTTGTCGCTCCCGTGATTGTTGCAGTTTCCGCATTTAGCCTTGCGTATTATATGGCATAGCTGTTTGCTCGCAACGTTCGTAGCATTTGAGGAAAGCTCCTTACACCTATAATTGCAGTCAAAACACAAGTTAAGTTCTACGAGTGTATAGTCTTGAGAACAGGTAATTTTATTTTTATGTATAAAATCTGTCTCTATATACTTATGCAATATGAACTATTAATATAATTATTGATTGTCACATTCATTAAGTTATCGGAGCGTGCATATAGTTTTTAGATTCACAACTTTTAACATCATTTCGGTAGTTTTCTAATTAACCTTTTTTCTACCGTCACAAAATAATTAACTGTTTAAATTTACCGGATTATTGAGTAGTTCGTCCCTTCAGACAAACTACTCAATTTTTTTTTTGGTTATAGCCGTACAAAGGGATGCTTAATTTTTGGCAAAAGTGCTTAAATACTTACTATATAAAGGTTATTGCGCTCCATTACTAAGATTCAGAAACTAATGCGATCGTTTTCCTACTACTTAGTCCCTCTTAAACGACTATTTAGCTGACAAATAATCTAATTTCTATCGAACAAAACGCATATGAAGCGATACAAGCAGAACTTTTTACGCTGCGTAATTGTATTGCTAATTTACAAATCAACTGCAAGCAACCATATAAAAATAAGTATTTCTGATAACGGTATTGGTATTCCGATCAAAAATAAATCGAAACTATTTGACTTATTTTTCACTACCAAAGAAGTTGGAAAAGGAACGGGATTGGGTTTATCTATCAGCTACCAAATCATGGTAGAAAAACATCGCGGTAAACTTTATTGTAATTCAACACCAGGAAAGGGTACGGAATTTGTAATCGAAATTCCGATGGTTCAGTAAAAGGGAATAGGGAATAGGGATCTATTTCCTCACTACGACAACTTGTCTTTTGACATTTTAATCAAAAACACTTACTTTTAAGGGTTGAAACGGGTAATTTTTGACTTTTTTTTGCTATGAAAGCTCAACACTTTTTTGTCGCGGCGGCTACATTGATTTCCGTAATGGCGATCGCGAAAGGTGCGACTATGACTGTAGCTGAGATGGGAAGCGGACATGGCGAACACAAACATGGAACAATGGAAGTCCCTCAAGGGCAAGCAATTCCAACTGTTGATGTAGTGCTACGTAAAGATGTTAAGAAAGGGTGGAATCTGGAAGCGAAAGTAACTAACTTTGAATTTGCACCCGAAAAAGTGAACCAAGCACCAGAAGCTGGAGAAGGGCACGCTCATATTTTTGTGAACGGTAAAAAAATTACCAGACTGTATAGTTCTTGGTATTATCTCGAAAATCTCGAACCCGGTGAAAACAAGATTAAAGTAACTTTGAATGCTAACAATCATGCTGATTGGGCTAGCAACGGTAAAGTTATTGCAGATACAGCAGTGGTTAATGTTTCAGAAGCAGTAAATAAAAATCAGCAGCAATAATTCATAGTTTGTAGTGAGGATTTTAATCCTCAGATAAAGGACTAAACGAATTACTACGAACCTAACTATAAATCTATTTTTAATAAAAACTTTTTTATAATCCAAAATCCAAAATCTAAAATGTTACTCGATCTTTTCCTAATTGCAGCTTTGGGATTTCTTGGTAGTTTTGGTCATTGTGTAGGAATGTGTGGCCCTTTGACTGTAGCTTTTTCCTTATCTTCCCAAAGTAAAAATACTCATTGGTGGCAACAATCCAAGTTCCATATTTTGCTTAATTTCGGACGAATTCTCAGTTATGGCTTGGTTGGTGCTGCCATTGGAGCTATAGGTTCGATATTAGTAGAAGGAGGTCAATTAGCGGGTGTTGGTAGCGAATTACGTCAGTGGATAGCAATTATTACTGGTTTAATGTTGATTTTATTTGGACTTAGACAAATTAATCCGAACTTTTTACCCAAAATTCCATTTTTACACCCGTTATTACAAGGTGGTTTACACGATCGCTTGAATGCGGGAATGTCAAAACTATCATTGCAAAACACGTGGTATACACCAGCATTTTTAGGGATGACTTGGGGTTTAATGCCTTGTGGTTTCCTGTATACCGCTCAAATCAAAGCTGCTCAAACGGGGAATATGTGGATGGGTGCAGCTACAATGCTAGCTTTTGGTTTGGGAACCTTTCCGATGATGTTGGGTGTGGGAGTCTCTGCATCCTTAATTAGTAAAGATAGGCGATCGCAATTATTTCGTTTGGGTGGCTGGGTAACTCTGGCAATAGGCTCCATTACCCTGCTACGAACTGGCGACACAATGGTAGACTACACCGGACACGCTGGTTTAATACTGCTGATGTTAGCCTTGATAGCTCGTCCCATCAGTGGTTTATGGGCAGCACCAATGCGTTATCGTCGCGCTTTAGGGGTTGGTGCTTTCGTCGTTTCTTTAGCCCACACCGCTCATATGATGGAACATTCATTAGGCTGGAAGCTAAATAGTTTTTTCTTCTTACCATCAGAATTTCAATTAGGAATGGCTTTTGGTGCAGTAGCGTTAATTTTAATGGCTCCTGCTGCTTTAACTAGTTTTGATTACTTACAAAAATCTTTAGGCAAATATTGGCGGCTAATTCATTTATTAAGCGTTCCAGCTTTAATATTAAGTGCAATTCATGCCTTAATTATTGGTTCCAATTATCTTGGTTCCGTGCAATCAACTCTTCTAAGCAAAATAGCCCCAGTGATTTTAGTAATTGTCACTCTCGGAATATTATTACTCAGAAACCGCCTTTTTTGGTCAGCATTAGGTTTGCGAAGATTTTATGTTTCCAGCAAGCAGTGAGCAGTGAGCAGTGAGCAGTTATCAGTTATCAGTAGAAATTTCACCCATCTTCCCCCTCTACTCCCAACCATGTCCCAAATTATGAATCTTCCATCATTACTAATTCCTCGGGCTTCCGCACACAAGATAGAAACTGCTGAAGATGTGGGGGCTACTTTGCATATTGAACCAGACGATACACCCCGCGCTGGAGAAGCTGCACAAACTTGGTTTGCTTTAACTCGTAAGGGAGGTAAGATAATTCCTCTTAAAGAGTGCAATTGTAGCTTGAGTGTTTACAGCGAACCACGTACAGCAGAAGCAAAGCCTCTTGTTCAACCGAGTTTGCAACCTATATCAGCCGAACGCTATCAAGGTATTCCGGGAGCAGAGATTACATTCCCCAAACCCGGAGCTTATCAATTAGAGCTTTCCGGTAAACCTGCAAATGATGCTAAATTCAAACCATTTGAATTAAAGTTTGATGTTACTGTAGCTGCTGGAACGAAGAAAGCTACAACAAATCAACAAGAAACACAGACTGCACAAGAAGTACAAAATGTCAATCTAAATCAAACCGAAGAACAAGCTTTTCCCTTGCCATTTTGGGCTATAGGTTTGGGAATTGTTGTACTTATAGGTGGAATTTTCGCCGTAGTGCGAAAAGGTTAAAGGTTAAAGGTTAAAATTCCCCTTGTCCCCCCATCACCCCATCCCCCCATGTCCTAACTCCCGTGTCGTTTCTGATGCCATTCCCAAGCGTGAGTCATGATATCTTTGATAGATGTATATTGTGGTTGCCAGCCTAGTATTTTTCGGGCTTTTTCTGCACTTCCGATCAGGGCTGGGGGATCTCCTGGACGGCGATCGCACTCTACTGCTTTAATATCTTTACCAGTAATAAGTCTTGCTGCTTCAATTATTTCTTTGACGGAAAAGCCGTTACCGTTACCTAAATTAAAAAAGGTGCTATCACCACCTTTGAGCAGATATTCTAAGCCTAATACGTGAGCGTCTGCTAAGTCGCTAACGTGAATGTAGTCGCGAACGCAAGTACCGTCCAAAGTGGGGTAATCGGTGCCGAAAATCGAAATTGACTCGCGTTTTCCTAAAGCTGTTTGCAACACTAAAGGAATTAAATGAGTTTCGGGATTGTGATCTTCTCCTAAATTACCTTCAGGATCTGCACCTGCTGCATTAAAGTATCGAAAACGTACCGATTTAAAATCGTATGCTTCGCTAAAATCTGAAAGTATCCGCTCCACCATTAATTTAGTTGCACCGTAGGGATTGATCGGATTTTGGGGATGATCTTCCGGTATCGGTACTGTTTCTGGGACTCCGTATGTTGCACAAGTTGAAGAAAATACAAATTTCTTAACGGATGCAGCGAGCATTGCTTCTAATAGGGTTATTGTACCGATTACATTATTACGATAATATTTTGCTGGGTCTGAAACCGATTCTCCTACATAAGCGTAGGCAGAAAAATGCATTACTGCTGCGATGTTACGGGATTTGAATAATTTATCTAATAAATCGCGATCGCCAGTATCTCCCTCGATAAGTTCGACTTTAAGAACTTGTTCCACTAAGTCACGGTGTCCGTAAACTAAATTATCAAGAATCAAAACGGAATAACCAGCTTGTTTCAAAGCTAATACGGTGTGCGAGCCAATATACCCGGCTCCCCCGGTAACTAAAATAGTATTTTGTTCGGAAGACATAAAATTTCCCTTGAATTTGACAGTTACATCATTAATTTAATTTAATGCCAGCGAGATTACTTATCTTCTAGATTACAAATACTAAACAATATTAATAAAAATTGCACTAAAATCACTACGAAGGTAGTTTTGGCGTGTAGGGTGTGAGGTATTTGAAGTCAAGCAATGGTACTACTACCATTTGACAGTAGAATAAATCAAACTCAGAGCCATATAGGATTGAGAGTACAGAAACATTTGAGAGTAAATTTATGTTTGAACTGCTAAGCCGAGTACTTCTATGGCTACTTATAGGTACTATTGTATTTAGCCTATTTCAGAAATTCTACCCAAGCGGAAACTTTGTCGGACGATTGGTAGTTGTAGTTTTTCTGATTATTTTGTTATTGTCGTTTGTTAATCCCAACGAACCTGCTATTGCTTCTTTATGGAGAGTAGTATCCTTTCCTTTGAAGCCTTTAGGAGCATCAATTTTACTGATGACTTTTGCCGCTCAAAGAATGAAAAGTGGAGCTATAGACAAGCCAGGAGGAATGTTAGTTGGTTGGGCACTAACGATATTATTGTTAGCAAGTACACCAGCTGTGGCCTATTTCTTGATTCAATCGCCTGTTGCACGGGTAGGTTATCCTGATGTCGCTTTACTTGAATCGAAATCTGCAACCCTTGTTGCATTTGCAGATGAAACAAATGTAGCTAATATGTCAGATATAATTAGCGATACTGTTACACCTCAATTAAATCTAGGTGAAACAACATTAGCATTTAACCCCAGCAGTATAAATATTCCGCCTTATCTTTTACAAAGACCAGATACTATTCGTCGTCGGGGCTTACGTTTAGAAGACTTTGTACCGAGTGCAGAAACTCTGCTATTAACTACAAGAGTTTGGGAAAGTTACTTGAATCAAGTCAATTCTTTCTTACGCCCTCGATAGAACTATCTATATAGATAGCAAAATAGCAAAAAAATATACTAGGGTGTGGTAAGTGCCGTACTCTAGTTTTTGTTTAGCAGTTATCAGCTAGTATTCCGCCACATAAGTTTTGCGAGGTAAATTAAAGGTTCGTAGTAATGGCAAAGCCCTTAATTAGAGGATTGAAGTCCTCACTACAAACCCCTCGTAATTAATTTGTCATGGAAGCGAGACGCTCCCTTATTCTCAAAAGAAAATAGAAAGTTCGATTTGGTTCCTTACGACAAACGAGTAAAAATTATTCATTGATAATTGTTCATTGATAACTGATAATTGAAGATCCGCACCTTGCGGTGAACGGGTGAAAATTGATAATTAATTGCTCGAATGTCAAAATCACGACGCTTTGTCAAACTTCTTGCTTATCTGCGCCCTCACTGGCGACCAACAGCTTTAGGTATTATCGCTTTACTCGTTGTTAATGGGTTGGGGGCTTACATACCCTTATTAATTCGAGATTGCGTTGATAAACTTTCGCAAAACTTCGATTACGGACAAATAATCCGCTACTCCATAATTATTGTTGCACTCAGTTCTTCAATGTGGCTGATCCGGATGGCTTCTCGTATCTGGATATTTGGTGTGGGAAGACAGGTAGAATTTGACCTTAAACAGCAGATTTTTGAACATTTGCTGAAACTGGAGCCTTCTTATTTTGCTACTAATAAAGCTGGAGATTTAATTAGCCGTGCTACGAGTGATGTTGATAATATTCGACGGTTATTAGGGTTTGTAGTCTTGAGCTTTGCAAATACTATGTTTGCTTATGCATTAACTTTACCGATCATGTTTTCTCTCAATCTGGAACTAGCCGGATTAGCATTAATACCTTATCCGATCATGTTCTTTATGGTATTGCTATTTAGCGAGCGTCTCCGCAATCAGCAAACTTCAGTACAGGAAAATCTTTCGGATATCAGTAACCTGATTCAAGAAGATATTAGCGGTATTTCCTTAATAAAAATTTACGCTCAAGAAGATAACGAACGTCGCGCTTTTGCTAGACAAAATCACCAGCTATTAAAAGCTAACTTAAAATTAGCGCAAACGCGAAATACTTTGTTTCCTTTAATTGGCGGATTGGCTAATATCAGTACGTTGATAATTATCTGGATCGGAGCAGGTAGAATTGGTTCGAGTTTGGAGGTGGGTGATTTTGTAGCTTTATTGTTATATATTGAGCGCCTGATATTTCCTACAGCTTTACTGGGATTTACTATTACTGCTTATCAACGTGGTGAAGTTAGCGTCGATCGCGTTGAATCAATTTTCAGCGTCGAACCCAAAATTAAAGATTACAGTAATTCAATTCAACTGTCGCGAGAGCAAATTAAAGGAGAATTAACCGCTAAAAACCTCACATTTACTTATCCAGGAGCAGAAACTCCCGCGTTAGACAATGTTAATTTTAATATTACTCCAGGAGAAACAATCGCCATAGTAGGCGCTATCGGTTCGGGTAAATCAACCTTAGCTAATTGTTTACCGCGTTTATTAGATGTTGATAAAGGAGAATTATTTTTAGATGGAACGGATATTACAGAAATCGCTTTAACTGACTTACGGGATGCGATCGCTTACGTTCCCCAAGACAGCTTTCTTTTTAGTACTACAATTAAAAATAATATCCGTTATGGCGATCCTTTAGCAGAACAGCAAGAAGTTAAAACTGCTGCCGAATTATCGCAAATTAGTTCCGAAATAGCTAATTTTCCCAAACAATATGACACTTTAGTCGGCGAACGCGGAATTACACTTTCTGGCGGTCAAAGACAGCGTACAGCTTTAGCTAGAGCCATGTTGGTTGATGCTCCGGTACTGATTTTAGATGATGCACTTTCTAGCGTCGATAATCAAACTGCCACACAAATCTTAAAAAATCTTTCGAGCGGAACCAAACGTAAAACAGTTGTTTTCATTACCCATCAATTATCTGCTGCTGCTGCTGCCGACCGAATTTTTGTCATGGAAAAAGGTAAAATCGTTCAAACTGGTACTCAAATAGAACTTTTACAAGAACCCGGACTTTACAGAGATTTATGGAGTCAGCATCAGGTAGAAGAGTTGCTGCATTAGCAGTTAGCAGTGAGCAGTTAGCAGTTAGCGGGTTATTTTGATTTAATACTAACTATCAGCCGAAGCATAAAAATGTTGGGCTACGACGCTTTAGTAAATTATTGACTGATGATTAAATCCGCACCTGCGTCTAACCCAATCTACTAACTGACTTAAAAAGCTCCTATACGGGCAAAAATTACATAAATTGTTTTAAAAATTAACGATAGATCGTAGAATTGATGCCATTTTGTTTGATATTGCAAGTCTAGCTCGAATACTTGCTCGAAATCTTTAATGTGAGAACGTCCGTTTACTTGCCATTCTCCTGTCAAGCCGGGTTTGACGTGCAAACGTTGCCAGTGATGCTCCGAGTAACGGCTTACCTCATCACCTGTGGGGGGACGAGTTCCAACCAAACTCATTTCACCTACAAAAACGTTCCAAAACTGAGGAAGTTCGTCTAAACTCGTGCTTCTCAGAAAACGTCCTACCTTTGTAACCCGAAAATCATTCTTACTTTTAAAAAAGTGTCCGTTAGCTTCATTTTGTACCTTCGATTTTAATTGTTCCGCATCCGAAACCATTGAACGAAATTTACGAATGCGAAATGTACGTCCGTAAAGTCCATACCTTTCCTGTGCAAAAAAAATCGGACCGGGACTATCTATTTTGATGGCGATCGCGATCGGCAAAAATACAATCGCTAAAACCACAAAACCCACCATACTTCCTAAAATATCTAGAAAACGTTTAAATCTAGAATTTACTGAGGGATGAGGGGCAATTAGTGAAACCCAACTGTTAGAACCTGCACCTTTAACAATACTTATCATCGGTAATTGGAACGCAACCAAACTAAGTTTTAAGCGAGAAACGTATTCTTACGTAACAATACCTTGAATATAGACTTAGCTTTATGCGATCGAAAGTCTGCCCCCGTATATTTGCTGAATCTTCATTTATTTCATCAGAATAATCATTATTTATAAACTTTCGGTAAAGAATAATAATTCTCTCTTAAGATAGATGCATAAAAATTATTATGGCGAGTTAATCACCCGTGATGTTAAATTTTGCTACCTAGTTAATGCGTAAGCCTTGATGATTGTTTGATATATAGAATCTGTTTTACGTATCAAGTAGAACTTAGTCATTTAATTATTGATTTAGCGAATACTTTGGTTGTATGGTAAGGCTTATAATCTACAGAAAAATAATAACAATGCGGTCAAAAAGTAGTTTACGTGTAAGAGGTGATACAATTCCTCAAACATCTATAGTCGAGCCATTTGGATGAATATTTAATACATTAGCCGCTCATAAAAGGGAATTAATTATTCCTTGTCAACTCCCTTTATGTGCATTTCATTCAATGTTTTGGGAAACATGATTAATAGCATCCCTTTTAAGTGTAGTTACATAGGTACTACAAAATATTTCCATTGTGGTTAGGGATGAACGACAGCTCCACAGTGGTGCTATCTCAAAATTAAGGTGCTAAAAATGGTTATAACTGGAATAGACAAAGTAAAAGTAGGACGTTTAGAGTCGATAGTTGAGCAAATTGGCGAAGCCGTACTGGCTACTACTGAGACAATAGAACGTCTTTCCGATAGAGTCGATAATTTAAGCGTACAAGTAGAAGAGCAGGGAAAGCAGATACAGCAGCAAGGTTATCAAATCTTGGCATTGTGCGATGCCGTGCAAACTCTTGCAGAAGGGCAAGACAATTCCCTGCAAAGACTTACTCAATTAACGCAAACCCTAAACCGTTTGATGATAGTTTTGGAAACGGAAGATGAAGAGTAATCAGCGATCAATTATCAATATTAGCGTTAGCGTTAGCGTGTCCGTTAGGACATAGCGTGACGCGGTAGCGTCATACAATTATCAATGAACAATTAAGTCGTTATGCTTTGTTAAATGCAAATCATCCTGCTTCGGAATTAAGCTGATAAGGAACGCTGCACCAATAAATATTTTTCTTATAACTACTTATAATTCACACCCGACGGGTGATGATTGATAATTGTTAACTGTTAATTGTCAATTGAGTTACGGCTATTTTTCCTGAAAAGCATATATCAACATCGCTACCGGGGGTTCTCTCTCGACTGGCATATTCGCCTACGTAATAAAATTTATCGCCTTCGGTACGATAATTCACTGGCAGAGGTTTGTTACAAGGACGACAAAAAATGACTTCGGGTTCCGCTGCTTCTGGTGGAAGATGGGGTAAATTAACATTCCAAAAATTTCCTGATGGTAACGGACGATTAAATAAGTCAGCTAGAAGTTTAGCCGTCCATTTCGTTGATTTATCCCAGTTGAATTCCAAACCTGGTTTCTTGTATTGAGAAATTGCGATTCCTTGAATACCGTGCATTGCAGCTTCTCTAACCGCAGCTACAGTACCGGAAATATAAGAATCAACTCCCATGTTTCCTCCAGCGTTAATTCCCGAAAGTACCCATTTAATTTCGGGGCTAATATGGGAAATTGAAAGACGAACGCAATCTGCGGGAGTACCTGCGATCGCGTAGGCATTATCGGAGCGACGCTGTAATGTTAAGGGAGTGGAGGTAGTAACTTGATGTCCGCAACCGGATAAATGTCCTTGAGGAGCGGCGATAATAACTTTAGATAAAATTGTAGATAAAATATCAGATGAAATTGCTGATTTTTCTACAGCATTGAGCAAAGCTTGAATACCTGGAGCATCAATACCGTCGTCGTTGGTTAAAATCAAACTCATAGAAATTATTAGTCCTGTTTCTTATTACTTTCTTGTTAATTGGAAGAATACAACAGCTATTCCGATTTTCAAGCATATCTGATAATTAGTTAATTTTGATATGAATTATAAAAAGCCCCCCTTTGTAAAGGGGGGTTGGGGGGATCTAAGTTTGTGGAATAAGCGGGTTTTTCGTTCTTCTTACATAGAGTAAAATAGATAAAAGTTACATCAAATCTGATTCATTACTTTGACTAAAATAGTTTTGTTCAGCACTATATATTAATAAAGACGTAGCAGTGCTACGTCTCTACAGGATTAATATGTATCGCTATTAAGGTGATGTATCAACCTTACAAAGAATAAAAACTGTTCAAAAAAGAAAATTCAAAATTATTAAACTTCACTACCCTGTTTGGGTTCTGCACCCATTGGGGCTACATAATCGCGGAAAAGACTCATTTGTACGCCAAAATCTAAGGGCTTGATTTTATCCATTATTTCTTTCGATTGAGAAGACATTTCGTAGCCAGCAGGCATGGGGATAATAGTATTAGCATCCATACCTTGAGCTAAACGATACCAAAATAGCAGCTTGGTTGTATCGCTCATTGAACCGTATTCGCGGGTATGTAGGGTGTCGGCTTTATTAATTAAATCCCGTTGTAATTGTAATTGTTCTTCGTGAGATAATTCTTTAACTTGATTGAATAAACCATCAGCAATTGCTGGAGAAACGGTACTAGCTCCAGGTGCGGCAGGTGTAATTGAATCACCCATTTCTTTGTAGATGAAATAGAACAAAGCAAGCTGCTCATCTACACCTAATTTTTGAATTGATTGAACTATTTCGCGAACTTTAGGGTCGTTAGTTTGTGTAGCTTCCATAATTTACTCCGATTGCAATAAAGTTATTTATCTATTAATTTCAACCGTATCAAAGTAACCTTGAGTATTTAACCCTACTGAAGACAGATGTATTGATATCGCAAAGAGTATTTATTCAATAAATAATTTCAACCAAGCGAGGTTTTCAAAAAGTGCAATTGTTTGAGATGAATTTTTTAATTTGTTTGTAGTAAGGGATTTAGCCTTATATATATCAAAGGATTTAAGCCCTTACTACGAACAATCAGAAACCCGGCTTTTCAATAAAAAAACCGGGTTTATTAATTCTTAGAAAGAATAAGCTAATTTCTATAATTTTTTACTTGGGGTGATTTCGATAATCTTCGGATGATTTAGGATCTAATTCCCAGCGCTCATCATCCCGTCTATCTAAAATATCGTTTGTTTGCAGGGGTTGTTTATCATCCATTTCCAAACCAACTGCTTTTCCTAATTCTTCCGTCACATTTTTATCGGGAGTCGTAACGGTTCCACCAACTGCTTCATCACCAACAGCGTTTGCACCTTGCCAATAGGCATCAACATCACCCCCGGTTAATTCCGGGCTTGTTGCATTATGCTCATGTAACTGCTCTTCTATTTCTCTTCCACCAATATTCATTCCCGGCTGTTGGCTAACTCCGGTTCCGTATGACTCAGTTATTTCTTGAGGTAAATCGCTAGCTTCAGCTTCGTTATTGATATTTTGCTCCTTTTTATTTTTAGGTTCGCTCATTTGACTTTTAATAATGGTGCTTTATCACGATAGCTCAATACTTTAAAATATTTCTCTTCCAAAAGAACTATAACTAAAGTTGTAAAAGAATATCTCCCTTACGAACGAAGTGAAATAGGTAATGGACGCATATCGTTGTAAATAATAATCCACATAAAAGCAACCTCACAGAATTAACTTAAGCTATGAGTCAACATCTAGTCGTTATTTCTAAAGAATATCTTTAATGTTGATTCATCGCTTTTTATTTGAGTCATAGGTAATAGGGAGTAACAATCGGTAAAAGTCCAAAAAAGCTCAAGACAAGAAATAAATAAAATAATTTCGATTATTAATAGCAACATTTTAATTATAGATAAATAGCAATTAATTAAGATAAAAACTCTATAAAGGTGTTGAATTAAGTTGAAAATAAATAGGAGATATTTTGCATGAAGTACGACGAATTTATCAAACACGTCCAAAGCGTTGCTCAAGTTGATTCTCGCGAAAAAGGAGAAGCTGCAATTAAGGCGACATTAGAAGTTGTTAAAGAGCGAATTGTTGGCGATGAAGCTAAAGATTTAGCCGCACAATTACCAGAAGAAATCGCTCAATATTTGCGCGGACGTGAAGGTGAAAACGGTCAGCATTTTAAAGTTAAAGAATTTATCGAGCGGGTTAGTAAAAAAGAAGGTGTAGAACCCAACGATGCAGTAATGCATATCCGCGCTGTTTTTACAGTTCTGCAAAATGCGGTGTCACCTGGCGAATTCGCTAGTTTTAAACATAATTTTTCTGATGATTTTGGAGAAGTTTTCCCTAGCTTATCTGAAAGCGAAGCCTCTGCATAATTTGAAAAATATAGTTGAAATTTACAAAGGAAAAACATGGTATCTACAAATAGTCACTCTACAGCAAAGAAAGTTGCAATTCTAATTGAAAATGGTGTAGAAGATTCAGAATTTCAAGTTCCTTATAAAGCTTTAAAGCAAGCAGGAATGGAAGTTTCTGTTTTGGGTTCTCGGATGAACGAAGCCTATAAAGGTAAAAAAGGTAAAGTTTCGCACGTTGCTGATGGAACTACTACCGAAGCAATGGCAAGCGATTTTGATGCGGTAGTTATTCCCGGAGGAATGGCTCCCGATAAAATGCGTCGCAATCCTAATACCGTGCGTTTCGTACAAGAAGCCATGAGTCAAGGTAAGCTAGTTGCTGCGGTATGTCACGGGCCACAATTATTGATTGAAGGTGATTTATTAAAAGGTAAAAAAGCTACTGGTTTCAGCGCTATTCGTAAAGATATGATTAACGCTGGTGCTAATTATGAAGATAAGCCTTTGGTGGTAGATGGTAACTTAATTACTTCTCGTCAACCTGGGGATTTACCAATTTTTTGTACGGCGATTTTAAGCCGTTTGGGTTACGGCGGAAAAGAAGTTGATTTACCCACCGGAGACGATCCTAATGCTGAATGGTGGAAAATCGCAGATGCTTGGGGTGGTTCTCATAAAAGCGATATTGTCAATGGTTTGAATACCGTTTTAGCTGGAGAGCGTTATTCTCACGAAGCTTTAGGAAAGTATGCAGGAAAAGTATCAGATGCGTCTGTAAAATCTCTGTTTCAAGAGATGATTGCAAGTAAAGAAGTTCACACCCGTAAATTAGAAGCGCGGTTGGATCAACTTGGTGAAAAACCTTCTTTGAAAACAAAGATTGCTGAAGGTTATGCCAAAGTAAAAAATGCAATCAAGGGTAGCGATGATATCCATCAAATTCGCTGCGCTTTGGGCGATTTGCAAACAGCAGTAAACGATGTCGGTAGTATGATGGCTGCATTTACCGATCCGGTAACAACTGAAATTTTTACCGAAATTCAAAAAGATTTGATGGCTCACGAACAGCGTTTGGTAGAGCTTTATAGAGCAAAAATGGGTGGTGAATTGAAACCAGCTAAACCTACAACGAGTACTGCTGTTTAGTCAGTTAACAGTAAGCAGTGAACAGTTATCAATTATCAATAAATAGCTATGCAGATAATTGATAACTGATAATTGAAAATTGATTAAAAAAAATGAGTCAAACCATAAAAGTTGAAAAGACGGTAACAATAAATAAACCACTGGATGAACTTTATAATTTTTGGCATAATTTTGAAAATTTGCCTCAATTCATGAATCATCTGAAGTTGGTTAAGGTAGTCGATCCAGAGCGTTCGCATTGGGTTGCAAAAGCTCCTTTGGGTACGAGTGTTGAATGGGATGCTGATATTATTGAAGATCGAAAAAACGAGTTTATTTCTTGGTCTTCGGTGAAGGATGCGGATATCGAAAATTCTGGTTTTGTTCGCTTTAAAAAAGCTCCTGGTAATCGCGGAACGGAAGTAGAAGTAGTCATCGTGTATCAACCACCGGGTGGTAAAATTGGTGCTGCAATTGCCAAACTTTTTGGTGAAGAACCGAAGCAGCAAATTGGCGATGATTTGAACCGTTTTAAAATGCTGATGGAAACGGGTGAAATTGCAACTACTGAAGGACAACCGAAGGGTAGTTCGTAGTTACAGTAGATTTTGTTTTATTATGTAAAATTGAATGGGCAAACATGGCTATTATACAATATTTACAATCTAACAAACTAGTGTAATTAGACAAGGGTCAAGCTTAAATAATTTGAAGTAAAAAATACAGGTGTATCATGAAAAGATTAGTGAAAAAATTGGTTTATTGGTTTCAAAATTTGATTAATAAGAGAACTGATGCAGTTGTCTTAATTGGATTGAGTTTAATTTTTGTATCGGTTTTTAGTTATCCAAACATAGCAGAAGCTAAACCACTAACACCAGAAGCAACAAGTAGATATCAGGTTCCGGATGCAGATTCTCGAATTGATATTGACGATGAAAAACCAGTGAAAAGTCTTAAAGATGCTAAAGATACTATCGTAGAAAAGCTAAACCTTAACGAACCATTACCTGAAAGCACTAAGGATTTCCTTCGTTCAACAGAAGACAGAATTGAAGATACAGTTGAGCCAATAACTGGTACGAAAAAGCCATATTATTCAGAGCAAAGTAGATAGTTTAGTAAATGTAATCTATATTTACCCGGCGGTTGAAACCGCACGCCACTTGCTTCAAGTCGGGGAACCCGCCCAACGCACTGGCTTAGCTACACAAGCAAAACCCCTCCGGGTTCACTAGTACCGCTTGGCGGAAGTAAGAAGTAAGAAGTAAGAAGTAAGAAGTTTGATTTTCTAAGCTTTTCAGCCATTTTTAATGGTTGCCTTATTTAAGCCGTGGTGTACTAGTTTGGCGGGAACGCCACTTTGCTCAACGGGGGGAACCCCCGCACGCAAGTGGCTCCGGAAACCGACACCGCCAACTAGATTCACCACCTGCGTGGGTTAATTTATTAAGTCCATGCAGGTTGCTATAAATCCTAATTCCCTAACAACTAACAACTATCAACTATCAACTAACAACTAATCACTAACTACTAACTATAATGAAAGCTGTTTGCTGGAATGGTGCTAATGATGTACGGGTAGAAACTGTACCCGATCCTAAAATTATCAATCCCCGCGATGCAATCGTTAAAATCACTTCTACGGCGATATGTGGTTCCGATTTGCATCTTTACGATGGATATATCCCCACCATGAAAAAGGGAGATATCCTCGGACATGAATTTATGGGGGAAGTTGTCGAACTCGGTAGCGCGGTTAAGAATGTTAATGTTGGCGATCGCGTTGTAGTTCCGTTTACGATTGCTTGCGGTGGCTGCTTTTTCTGCAATCGCGATTTATGGTCTTTGTGCGATAATTCCAACCCCAATGCTTGGATAGCTGAAAAATTAATGGGACATTCCCCATCAGGTTTATTTGGCTATTCTCATATGTTAGGAGGATATGCTGGCGGTCAAGCAGAATATGCTAGAGTACCTTTTGCCGATGTTGGCTTGCTCAAAGTCCCCGATGGTTTAAAAGACGAGCAGGTATTATTTTTAACAGATATTTTCCCTACCGGCTACATGGCAGCGGAAAATTGCGACATTCAACCGGGTGATATTGTCGCTGTTTGGGGTTGCGGTCCCGTCGGACAATTCGCCATCAGAAGCGCTTATATGCTCGGTGCCGAACAAGTTATCGCTATAGATCGTATTCCCGAACGTTTAAAAATGGCGGAAGAATTCGGTAAGGCGAAAGTTTTTAACTATACAGAAGTAGACGTAGGCGAAGCCCTCAAAGAAATGACCGGAGGTAGAGGCCCCGATGCTTGTATAGATGCTGTGGGAATGGAAGCCCACGGTACCGATTTTATGGGTTTATTCGACCAGGTAAAGCAAGCAGTACGTTTAGAATCCGATCGGCCAACTGCTTTACGGGAAGTGATTGTAGCTTGTCGTAAAGGTGGTAACGTTTCAGTTCCCGGTGTTTACGGTGGGTTTATAGATAAATTTCCGATGGGTGCGGCGATGAACAAAGGGTTAACTATAAAAACTGGACAAACCCACGTTCATAAATACTTAAAACCTTTACTCGAACATATTCAAAACGGCGATATCGATCCATCTTTTGTAATCACCCATCAATTACCTTTGGAACAAGCACCTAAAGGTTACGAAATTTTCAAGCAGAAGCAAGAAAACTGTATTAAAGTTGTGCTTAAACCGTAATTGAATTTTTGCAGGGCTTAGTTAGAGCTTCGTAGTAAGAACTTTAGTTCTTAGTTAAAAGGGAAGACAGTCCTTACTACAAACTAAAAAACAATAAGGAAATAAAATGAGCGATACAACCGTTAAAAAAGTAGATTCAGCTAATTCTCCAACAGGAGAAATGGGACAGAAATATTTAGCTTCCGGTAAAACCGTTTCTATGCGTTTATGGGAAAACGAACAACCCAACGAACCAAAAGAAGCAGCATCAAGAGAATATGAAACCGTAGGTTATGTAATTAAAGGTAGTGCAGAATTACATTTAGAAGGTCAAAAAGTTGTATTAGAAGCTGGTGATTCTTGGGTAGTACCAAAAGGGGCTTCTCATACTTACAAAATCTTAGAATCATTCACCGCCGTTGAAGCAACAAGTCCCCCCGCAGAAGTTCACGAAAGGGATAAAGCCTAGTTCGATTTTAGATTTTAACAACGGATGCTTTTGTTTTGGATTTTGGATTAGGGAGTTAGGAATTAGGAATTAGGAGTTACCCCCATCTCCCCATCTCCCCATCTCCCCATCTCCCCTCTCCCTACTCCCTCTTAGCCCACACCTTTTTATAATCTTCCATCGCTCCGGTGTAATCTTTTAATTTAGAGCGAGCATTCCCCCGGCTGATATAAGCTTTATCGTTGCTGGGATTTACCGTCAAAGCTTTGGTGTAGTATTCAATCGCTTTATCGTAATTTTTTAGTTTGGCACAAGTGTTACCCAATCCTATATAAGCTTTTTCACTTTTAGGATTTATGCGTAAGGTTTGGGTGTAATCCTCAATTGCTTCACCATATTTTTTCAAATGATAATTAGCATTGCCGCGATTTAAATAAATTGCGGCATTGTTACTATTTGAACTATTTGATTTCAAAGCAAGAGTATAGTTTTCTACTGCTTTGTTATAGTCTTGATTTTTATAATAATCGTTGCCTAGACTGATATAATCTTGTGGATTTTGAGGAGGAGATGATAAAACTTCAGATCCTACAGAAATAGCTCGATGGTATTCGCTACTAAGTTCGGAACTAACAATATTAGAATCAACGGTAACTGTATGTTCGGATGTAATTGATGAAGCGTCAATAGAATCCAAAGTTATTCTTTGATGGTTATCTTCACCAGTCGGAAGAAGCAATCCCGAATTATTGTTATTGTTATTAATATAGTCGGGATTAATGCTCATAGCTTTTGTATAATCCGCTGTGGCTCCATTGTAATCTCCTAGTTGGGAACGGATAAGCCCCCGACTGTATCTAGCTTCTGCGTGGTTGGGGTTGTATTGCAGGTATTGATTCAAATCTGCAATTGCACCTTGATAGTCTCCTAACTTGTGAAGGGCTAATCCTCTTTGATAATAAGCTTTAATTCCATTGGGCTTTAACTGTAAATACTGGCTAAAATCTAAAGCAGCTGCTTCATAATCGCCTTTTTGGATTTTATCTAATCCCCGACGATAAATAACTTCGATAAACTCCTGCTGACGACGCATTTCTGCTTCTTGCTGCTGTCGCTGCATGACGTTACGAGATACGGTAATAACGTTACGTCGCATTTCTAACTGTGCTATTACCTGATTGCTTAATGCTCTTAATCCTTCTTGTTGTTCTAAACTTAAATCTCGCGGTACTGTATCAACTACACATAAGGTTCCGATCGCATATCCTTCTGGTGTAATCAAAGGTGCGCCGGCATAAAATCGAATCTCAGGTGCTTGGGCAACCAAGGGATTATTCGCAAATCTAGAGTCGTTCAAAGCATTACGAACTACCAATGGTTGCTGCTGCATGATGGTGTAAGCGCAGAAAGCTACATCCCTGGGAGTGCAGTCTACATCTACACCAACCTTTGACTTAAACCACTGGCGATCGCCATCGACAAAACTAATCAGCGCAATGGGAGTACGACAAACTTGTGCGGCTAAAAATGTAAAGTCATCAAATACTTTTTCTGGAGCAGTATCGAGTATTTGATATTGACGGAGTGCTGCTAATCTTGCTAGCTCGTTCGACGGTATTGGTGGCTGTAAGTCCATTATTATATATTTGTGAAAAGTACTTTTAGAGAATCTGGATTAGCCTCCGAGTATAAATCCGGGGGCTTAAAACTACGAAGTAAAATCAAAAATAAAAACATCCGTTGTTAAAATCTAAAATTTTTTATTTGATTGCTATCGAGTGCAAAATATTTCGATAGTCTCTAAGTCATAACAATATTTTTAAGAAGTTGTAAAGTATTTCGTATTATATATTTATGTACACTTCTCGCTAGTTTACACGTAAATTTAAAGTAACCTTTTTTAACATTAAAATACTGCCTGTTTTGATTGTTAGCTTGATATATAATACTTATATTATATCTGCTTCCACCTACTGAATGTTATTTCTATAACATGAAGAATTTACCTATTTTTTTAAATTTATTGACTAATTATCCATTTTCGACTGCATTGATCGTTTTGGTTTAATCATTTTATATTTTTTTTAGATATAAATTTTGTATAATCTGCTCCTCTGCTCCAAATAAACATTTATTTACATATTGCCGTTCCAAAAATAAAAGACATTTCACGAATCATCATTGTTCCTAACTTAAACAAAAAGTTAAAAGTCAAATATGAATCTGAATCTCATGCCTGCCTTGCTAAAAACCCAAATCATGGAAAATAATAAATATTTTAACTATCTACTAACATAATGGCAGATCAAATTTGGATTGCGATTACTTTCATTGGTTTTATGCTTTTGTTTACCGCAGTAGGAATTTATTCGGCAACTAAAAAGCAAAATGATACTACCGATTACCTTCTGGCTGGAAGAAGTGTAAATCCTTGGTTTACAGCACTCTCAGCAATGTCTACAGGACAAAGCGGTTTCTTATTTTTGGGTCAAGTTGGTTATGCTTATGAAACAGGAATTTCCTCAATTTGGCTAAGTATTGGTTGGGCGATCGGAGACTATGTTGCTTGGTGGCTTTTTTTTAAAAGATTAAGAGAAATTTCTGAAGAAACCCAAACAGAGACAGTTTCGGGTTTTCTCGGTCAAAATACTAACGGTGCCCGACTGATTACCGTTATTTCAGCTTTAATTACCATAGCTTTTCTTAGTGCCTACGCAGCCGCACAACTTGTAGCAGGAAGCAAAGCCCTCAGTGCAGTTTTTAACTGGGATTATAGTATAGGTATTATCATCGGAACCATAATTGTTGTTCTCTACTGTTTTTCTGGGGGTATCCGCGCCTCAATTTGGACAGATTCAATACAGGCAATAATTATGATTGTTTCGTTGCTGTTACTGTTAGTTATTTCAATTATAAAATGCGGCGGTTTCAATGGAGTTTTGACGCAGCTAGCCGAAATAGATCCAGCCTTAGTAAATTTGAGTCCAGCAAATTTACCATTAGGTTTCATACCCTTCTTTATCGGTTGGGCTGTGGCTGGATTTGGCGTAGTAGGGCAACCTCACATCATGGTTCGTGCAATGGCTATTGACAATGCGCGTAACGTTGCCAAAGCTCGCAACATCAAAATAACCGCCGGTACTATTGCCGCATTCACTTCCCTTGGTGTCGGTTTAACAGCAAGAGTGCTACTACCTGAATTATTAACCACGGATCAAGAATTAGCCTTACCTTTATTATCGTTAGAATTATTACCAGTCGCTTTAGTAGGATTAATGTTAGCAGGAATATTTTCTGCAACAATGTCCACAGCAGATTCACAGATACTTTCATGTTCGGCAGCCCTTACTCAAGATGTCTTTCCTGAATTTGCTCATTCTTATAAAATAGTCAAATTAGGAACCCTAACCGTTACCGCAATGGTATTTGTAATTGCCTTATTTGGCAGCCAAAGCGTATTTTTCCTAGTTACTTTTGCATGGTCAGCTTTAGCTTCAGCATTAGGTCCGTTGTTTATAGTACGGGTATTACAGCTACCTATTAACAGAATAGTTGCTGTTGCAATGATGATAGTTGGAATATCAACCGCAATAATATGGGGCACAAACCCCGAATTAAAAAAGCTAGTTTACGAAGTACTTCCAGGAATGGCTGCGGGAATATTAGTTTATTTGATAGCTTGGTTTTTCATTAAAGGTGATATGAAAGCAGCGATTAGGAAGTAGGAATGGCGAGTTAGGAGTTAATAGTTTTGAGTTTTGAATTAAGGTTTTAAATCTTGAATTGGTTATTATTTCATTTAATTAAATATACGTTTAATCAATAACAAATCATGCATTAATTATTGATTAAATGTGCGATTTTTGTATAGGGGTGTGTGGGTGAGTTCTCTATCAAATGAAGAAATTTATCGGGAAATTGGTAAGATAACAGCAACTTATGAATTGCTCGAATGCTACGAATGCGTTGAAGCAATAGTTAATTGGTTAAAAGAAAACGGTGTCAAAGGTCAAATTGTTAGAATTCAAACATCTGAAGGTGAAGATTATATAATGAGTAAACGTCTAGAGTATCTAAATATAAACGAGTCTATCACGCTTAATGGAACGCATTACGGAGTAGAAATTAAAAGTAAAATATTTGATAATCTTTCGACAAACGGATTGACCAAAGAAGAATGGTTTAATGATTTCATTTGTCCTAGTGGAGATTTTGTAATTACCAATATTGATATCATATCAAAGTGAACTAATAAATATACGTGAGTTAAAATGAGTAAATTTTTTGAAATACTAGAAAAAATTAGAGTCCGTCCTGGAATGTATATAGGTCGTGCATCTGTAAGTGATTTATTTCATTTTCTGGTAGGCTTTAAAACCGCATTAAGAGAATTAGACATTAAGTCAACAGAGGACGAAATAGATTTTCATCGAGAGTTTCAGCCTTGGCTTCAAAAAAGATATCATGTTTCAACATCTAATTCCTGGGCAAAGATAATTATGCTTTATTGTGGAAGCGAAAAAGAAGGTCTTGATTCTTTCTATAAATTATTAGATGAATTTAAAAATCGGGATAAAAGTTTAAATAAAGACTTGACAATTTCCCCTAATGCTAAATTATTTATGGAATCACAAAACGAAGCAATTATGGAATCAAACAACGATTATTCCCAACAGGAGCAAACAAGTAAAGTAAAGTATAAATCCGACTTTTGAAACATTTTCCAAAATCTAAAATCTAAAATCCCATGACTCATCACATTATCAAAGCCACTAAATATACCGTACATCTTGGCGGTTTTTCCCATTCACTCGAACCAGCAATAACCGTAAACTCTGGCGATACGGTGGATGTAGAAACTTACACGGGGTTTCATGTTTGCCACAAAGCACCACCAGAGTTTGTGACTCCCGCATTGCTTGATATATACGAAAATCTTTCCCCCCAACGTAAAATTGCAGGGGGGCCTCATTTACTTACCGGACCAATTTTCGTGCGAGATGCTCAACCTGGGGATGTTTTGGAAGTAACTTTAAAGCATATTACACCAAGTCTACCAGTTGGTTTTAACGCTATTCGTAAAAATTGGGGTGCTTTACCAGAAGAATTTAATCAACCTGCCTTAAGATTTATTCCTTTGGATTTAGAAAATAACGTTACAGAATTTCCCACGGGTAGCGGGATTAAAATTCCCCTCAAACCATTTTTCGGTATTCTTGGAGTTGCCACAGCCGAAAATTCCCGAAATTCCATACCTCCGGGAAACTATGGTGGCAATATCGACAACCGCGAATTACAAGCTGGTTCCAAAATATTTTTACCCGTATTCGTTCCCGGTGCCTTATTTTCCATCGGTGACGGGCATTCAGTTCAAGGAGACGGAGAAGTAAATGTGACTGCAATTGAAACTTCCATGAACGGTACTATTGAACTAAAGCTGAGAAAGGATTTGCAAATCTCCACACCAATAGCCGAAACCCCTACTGATATCATCACGATGGGCTTTGCTCCCACATTAGATCAAGCTTTAGAAAAAGCGTTAAAAAATACGATCAATTTTCTGGTAAGCTGCACGAAGTTATCGCCAGAAGATGCCTACGTGTTATGCAGTTTAGCTGTAAGTTTTCGGATTACTCAAGTCGTCAACTTACCGCAAAAAGGCGTACATGGAATGTTATCGAAAGCGATTTTACCAGAAGGGAGTTGGGAGTTAAGCAATTTTAGATTTTAGATTTTAGATTTTAGATTTTAGATTAGTAATTGTGAATTATACATTAATAGTTAAGCAAAGTATTAAATTTGGCTTTTGAAACATCTTCTTGGAAAAGATTTATTCGATTTCCCTATTACCCACTCCCTATCAACTAACAATTAAAACATGGAAAATTGGTTGCTTCTAGTAATTAGCGGATTAATTGCGGGTATTCTTGCTGGATTGTTGGGTATTGGTGGTGGTACGGTTTTAGTACCTATACTATTGGCATTTGGATATACACCATTGCAGGCTGTTGCTACTAGTAGTCTGGCAATTGTAATTACCGCGACTTCTGGAACTATTCAGAATTGGCGCATGGGCTATATCGATTTTAAAAAGGTAATTTTTTTAGCATTACCTGCGGCAGTTACAGCTTATTTTAGTGCTGGAATAGCAAAGTTTATTCCTCCCCGCAATCAATTAGTGGCCTTTGGTATTTTGCTTTTATTTACTATTTATTTAGTAGAGTTACGCAAAAAATTATCGAAAAAGCAAGAAGCAGAAAACGAACAGAATCAACAAGATCGGGAATCGAAAATTGGTTCTATTATTGCTCCAATTGTTACCGGCGGTCTTGCTGGCATGCTTGCTGGTATATTCGGAGTAGGTGGTGGTGTAATTATGGTACCTCTACAAATGCTTTTACTAGCAGAACCGATAAAAAAAGCAATTCAAACTAGTTTGGGAGTTATTGTGATTAGCTCTATCTCTTCTGCTTCTAGACACGCCATTGAAGGTAATATCTTGTTAGCTCAAGGTTTAATTTTAGGGTTTGGTGGACTTTTAGGGGCACAGCTAAGTACCCGTTTTTTACCTAAATTACCCGACCAAATTGTTAGTTTAACATTTCGTGTAGGGCTTGCTATTTTGGCGGCTTATATTTTTTGGAAAGCTTATAATCTATAGAATTTTGGTAATTGGTAATTGGTAAAATAGGAAGGATATTTGCTCGGTTTCCGCCTCGGAGAAGGCTATTAAAAAAATTCTCAGCAACATCAAGCTGTATTAGGCGATTACCTTCGGTAGAGCTTCGCTTAACGCCAATTATCTTCAACCGATCCAAATTGGCAACCTTTGAATATGAAAGTTTCTCAAATGACTGTTCATTTTGATGAATAGTTGGGAACTATCAATATAGAAAATTTCATCACTTTAAGGAATTAGCTTACTACGTATTGAAGTATAAATAGGTAATAATTCTATCCCGTAATTATTAATTTGTGCAAGGGGTATATAAATGATTTCTATTAACAAAGGTCTTGCTATTGCTGTTTTGACTTTAGCAGTAGGAGTAGGTTGTTCGGATAACAATACTGTAAATTCCTTACCACAAGAAGTTTCACAAGCAGCAATCCAACCATCGAATCCCGTAACGATGGAGAAACAAAACCCAGATAATACAGATAATTCGCAAACTAGTTCATCTCAACAACAACCATTATCGGTTGATACACCAAAGGTACCTCAAAAGCAATCTGTAGCACCAAGCAATTCCACAAACACAGATAATTCACCAACTAATTCATCTCAAAACCAACCTGTTGAAGCTAAAGTTGATTATTTGAAACCAGTAAACGATACTTTCATAATTCCAGGAAAGCGTATTGGGCTTATTACTGCTGACACTACCCGTGCAGATTTAGTTGAATTGTATGGTGAAACCAATCTAAAAGATGACGTAGTTTTGCGAGGTGAGGGTACAGTTTCATTTCCAGTTACCAAAGTTAATTCAACTACACCAGGTGCTTTGACAATTTTTTGGACAGATAAAAATCGGAGTAAAATTAGTCATGTTTCGGGTTTTGGTCGGCAATGGAAAATGCTCGACGGTGGTGTTGGGGTTGGAACTTCTATGAGCGGATTACGCGAAATATTAGATGAGTTTCAATTAACTGGATTCGGTTGGGATAACGGCGGTTTTGTTTATATAGATGGAACGAAATTATCTAAATACAAAGACAAACTTGCTCTAAGACTCAGCCCAGATGAAAATTCATTTGCAAAACATCAAAAGCAGTATTCAGCTGTTTCCGGCGATAGCATATTCTCTTCTGTTAATCCAAATTTTAAACCTTTAGATGTCAGGGTTTCCCAGATGGTAGTTACCTTCGATAAAAATATTTCACCAGATATGCTATAGTCACTTTCTTTGCGTCAAGAACCGAGTTTAAACGCTTCTACAAATAGGCTGTAAATAAAACCGACTTTGAGAAAATTAAGTGATTCTACCCATAATTTACGACGTTCTTTGGGTGGTCGTCGGTAAACTATTCGACTGCTCACTTCCGTTAAGAATACTAAAAATGCGGCTATAAAAACATCTAATACTGCTCTTTGTCCGGCTGTAGTAGCGGCTACCGTTCCCATAAAAAAACCGAACAAAAAACTAATCATCAGCAGCGATATTCTCCGCCAAGGATTAAGGAACCATAACGCTAGGTTCCTAACAATTAAATCGAATAGCGAGTTTAGACGAGTGTTTTGCATTTTTTAAGGCATTGGTAATTGGTAATTGGTAATTGGGCATTAGGCATTGGAAGTTAGGAGTTAGGAGTTATTATTTCTATCCCCTCTACCCCCTCTCCTTGTCCCCTTGTCCCCTTGTCCCCTTGTCTCCCCATCTCCCCATCTCCCCATCTCCCCCTCTCCCCTTCCCTAGAAAAAAGGAACAGAGCATTTCTGTGAGAGTCATTAAAATGTGGAGTGGTAGTTGTCTTTGACTATTGACTAACAACCGATTATTAATGACTAATAACTAGTGAGTGTCCCACTGATTATAAACTGATGACTCAAAGTGTTTCTAAGTATTGGTGGAAGAATATGTCAAAGCGTCCGCAACTGGCTGTGATGCTATCGATTTTATGGGTAATTTTGGTTGCGGGGATTGCTTTTTTTTGGCGTTTGGGAGATTTTAGCTTAATTGATGAGACTGAACCGCTGTTTGCGGAAGCTTCTCGTCAAATGTATGTTACGGGTGATTGGATTACACCTTATTTTAATGGGGAAACTCGTTTCGATAAACCTGCTTTAATTTATTGGTGTCAGGCAATAGCTTACAGTATTTTCGGGGTGAATGAATGGGCTGTACGTTTGCCTTCTGCGATCGCGGCTTTGGGTTTGATTGGTTTGGCGTTTTATACTCTTTACGATCACCAAGCTAAAACTGACGATTTACAAGGGGTATACCATCCTTCTCGCCGTTGGTTAACTGCTGGTTTGGGTGCCGCTGTAATAGCCTTGAATCCGGAAATGATTGCTTGGGGTAGAGTAGGTGTTTCGGATATGCTGCTTACGGGATGCATGGCTTCGGCTTTATTATGCTTTTTTCAAGGATATTCTCAACCTGTTGATTCTACCGTAAAAGCACGGTGGTATTTTGCTTTTTATGTATTAATTGGTTTAGCTATTTTAACTAAGGGACCTGTGGGTATTGTTTTACCCGGTTTCATTATTTTTCTATTTTTAGTTTATTTAGGAAATTTTTGGCAGGTAGTAAAGGAAATCCACCTTTTGCGAGGAATGCTGGTTATCTCTGCCGTATCAGTTCCTTGGTATGTATTGGTAACTTTAAGGAATGGTTGGAATTTTATTGATTCCTTTTTTGGCTTACATAATGTTGAGCGGTTTACAGATGTTGTTAACGGACATTCGGCTCCGTGGTATTTTTATTTTGTAGTCGTAGCGGTTGGCTTTGCCCCATATGCGGTTTACTTGCCCGTTGCAATGGCAAGAATAAAGTTTTGGCAGCGTAGAGCGTGGATATCTACCGAACGTTCTCAACAGCTTGGTTTATTTGCTTTTTGGTGGTTTGTTGGTGTTTTCAGCTTTTTTACCATCGCCGTGACTAAACTGCCCAGCTACGTATTACCTTTAATGCCAGCCGCTGGTATTTTGATCGCGCTGCTGTGGGGCGATTTAATAGTTGATACAAGTACGCAGACTAAAACATCTAGTTCTACGCTATCTCCCGTATTGCTTTCCTCGCCTTTAATGCAAGCAAGTGGATGGTTAAATGTAGTTTTTATTTCAGCAGTAGGGTTTGCCTTTTTTAAAGTTAGCAGTTTAATTGGCCCAGATCCCGCAGCACCGAATTTTCAGCAAATGTTGCAAAGGTCTAATTTACCAGTTTTAGGAGGCATAATTTGGGTGGCTGCTGCTGTAATTATTGCAATTTTCTTAATACGTCGCCGTTATTTACATTTAATTTGTATCAATTTGTTGGCGTTTTCAGCATTCATGGTATTGGTTCTAACTCCAGCTATATTTGTATCTGATGCTAGTCGTCAGCTCCCTTTGAAACAATTATCGCAATTAGCCGCACAAGTACAACAACCTGGAGAAGAAATAGTCATGGTTGGCTTTAAAAAACCCAGCGTTGCTTTTTACAGCCAGCGCAAAATTAATTATATTAAAATCAACTCACAAGCAGCAGACTATATTCAAAATCAAGCAAAAGCTGACTCAATATTAATCTTGGCACAACCGAAAAAGTTTCCTGAAATGGGTTTAGAACCAACTGACTACGAAAATATAGCCGAAAAAGAAGCTTATGGCTTAATTCGAGTCAAAATCAGGAATCAGTGAGCAGTGAGCAGTTCGCAGTGACAAATTATATAGTTATTCCAATTAATTCTAATTAATAAATGTAGCCGCACCCTTCTAGGGTGTCGGGTAGATTGCTCACTGCTCACTGCTCACTGCTCACTGATAACGCTTGATTAATTCTACTTAACAGGTTTTCCATCGAAATTGAACGAGGTAACACCTGTGCTGCGATGGTTGCTGATGCTTCAAATTCTGACAATTCTATTTGATTGGAATTCGATCGGCGATCGAGTAGTAACAATGGTGGTAAATCCGAAGCCATTTGTTCTAATGCTTCTATTAGCGATTGAACTTTTAGCTCTATGGTGGATTCTCCTAAACAAATTAATAGTAAATCGACACTTTCGTGACGTAATTGTTGTAAAAGTTCTTTCCAACTGTTACACATTGCTGCTTTGAAACCTGCTGTTTGTAGGTACTGAACCAAAGCTTGAAACCATTCTGTTGGACGAGTTGTTTGAAGTTGTTCGTCGTTTAGGGGACAGGGAAGTTTTCCATTACAGGGTAAGTTAACTTGAGCGCGGTTATTTCTATTAGTTTTACTAGTTTTGTTAGTTTTCTTTATTTCACGATCAATTATTGCTCCCGGTAAATCCGGTATTACAGTTAAATCTACAACTAAAATATTCGGAGGGCAGCATACACCAGCAGCAATTTGCAACACTGATAATAAAGTTGGTGCTTTTTCTTTATCAATATTGTTGTGTTTGCCTAATTGCGTTAAACAAGGAAATACCGATAATTTACCGATTTTTGATGCTGCTTGTATGGTTTCTACACTACGAGTTACTAAAGGTAAAGCCGCTAAAATTTCACTTTTGGCAATTTGTTCTAGGTAAGTTTCGGCCAGAGGCATTTCTACATCTAATAAAGCCACATCGAACTTCCAAACACGAGCTAAGAGTTGTGCTTGTTCTAAGTCATCTGCTTCTATTACTCGATGTTTTCCCAGCGATGGATGATAACTTAATGATTCTACTTCGGGTTCGACTAATCTCAATATCCGCAATGAAGTTTTTGCTTTCGGGGTGCTATTTTTCGCATCTGCTGGCTTTTCTTCGGGTATGTGGCTAATCGTTTCTAATAACCCCGCTAAAGCTGGATAAGTAACAGGTAAGTTGAGAAAATAATCGGCGCGTTTGCTAAATGCTTGTTCTTTTTCTGCCGCGCTAGCCGTGACAATTGTCGGAATATCCCGAGTTGCAACATCTGATTTGATCAATGTCAATACATCCCAACCCGAAAGTATCGGTAGCAAAGGATTGATAAAAATTGCTATGGGTTGCAGTCTCCGGGCTTTTTCTAATGCTTCGCAGCCTGAACGAGCTACTACTACTCGGTATCCTAAACTACTTAAATGCTTCGTAAAATCATCTATATATCTAGCTACCGTTTCTACAACCAAGACTAAACTGTTAGCAACAGTTTGTAACTTAGGAATAGAATCTCGATCCTTAGAAGATAAGAAGTTAAAATTGTTTTTACTTGTGGAAACAGGAATATTTTCCACTGGTAATTCTTTTAGCGAACCAGACTTTATTAATGGCTTCTCTTGTGTAACTGGGGAGCCGACCGATTGTAAGTGTCCTTCCGTATCGCCCAAACCGATTTCTCCTACCATCTTCTGAGGAGGAGATGGAGGTAAAAGCACTGTAAATTGGCTTCCCGAACCTTCTCGCGATAAAAAGCTAACATCACCGCCATGAAGTCGAGCTAAAGCCCTGGTTAATACTAACCCCAAACCCGTACCTTCATGTTGACGAGTCATGGGATTTTCTAATTGCTGAAACTTTTGAAATATCAAATGTTGCTGGCTATCGGCAATACCAATACCCGTATCCCAAACTGTAAAAGCAATCCAACCTTCCCAACTATTGATCTGCAAACCAATTTCACCACCACAAGAGGTAAACTTAAAAGCGTTGGAAAGCAGATGAATCAACATTTGACGCAAACGCAATTCGTCAGCAACAATTTCTTCTAATCCTGACTCAATATCAAGAACAAATTGATAGTCTTCCTCTAACTCCGATGCTGTGGCTTTGCTTGTTTGATCGTGGATTGCTTTGGCTTCTTTTAAAGCGCGATCGCAAACGTTTTTAATATTGACTTTGCTTGGAGTTAAGGTCATTTGGCCCGTTTCCATCCGGGTTAAATCCAAAATATCGTTAACTACGCTCATCAAATGACGGCCGCTTTGATGAATTAATTTAGCGTACCTGGCTTGCCTATCGTTAAGTTTGCCTAACTGCTGATCGGATAACAAGCGCGATAACCCCAATACCGCTGTTAAAGGTGTTTTTAATTCATGACTGATACAAGCCAAAAATTCATCTTTTAAACGATTAAGTTGGATTAAATCGGCGTTTTTCGCTGCTAATTCTTGGGTTAATTGCTGTTGTTCGGTAATATCTGTAGCCAAAACAAGCCACAGTTGACCGTTTTCCGGTATTTCTTCCTGCTTTAATTCCTGAAGATCGATATCCCCAATATCTACTGGTATTTTCGTAAACCGCCAAACTCTTTCTTGTCCATCTTGCATTTCCACAACACAAACACAACTACCTGGTTCGCTATCTATAAAACAACGGTTTAAGGTAGAACCGGACTTAGAATGGTTTAATTCAGGTTCAACACCTTTTTGTGTTAAATTGCCTTCGATTGTGTTTTCCCAAAGTTCCTTGAACCCCTGCGGATCTTTTAATTCCCCAAGCTGTTCGTACCAAAGTTGATTTTGCGATACTACTTCTTTAGTATCTGTTTCTAACATTAACGCCCAAGGAAGCCCTTTAAGTAATTGTGCTGCATACTTATAAGACCATTGGCTTTTATTTTGATTTATCGAATAAATTTTATTTTTAGCATCTGCATAACTGATAACTTCAGCACCATTTGAATGGCTTTTGGCGATCGAATTCCTGGAAATAACCGAGCCAAGGTTACTCGCTTCTTGGTATTCCGTCTCTAAGATTCCTGAAGCTATGGCTACAGTTTTCTTTTCCCTGTGCGATGATGCTAAATGCTTCAACAACTTACAACTATCTAAAAGTCCTAAAAATTTACCATGTTCATCTACCAGCACCCAATTACGAGAGCTTGCCGGCAATTTTTGGGTACGCAATTTTGAACCAAATTGCTCTAAACTTAAAGATGAGCTTAAAATTTGGATTGGTTGGAAAAATTCTGTATCTAAACAAGATATCGGTTGATTCCAATCAAATTTATGTGTGTTTCCTAGCTCGTCCTGTTTTCCATAGATGAAAAACTCTAGCAGATTCGTTGCATCAAGCAAACAACAGGGAACTTGTTGCTCGTTTAGCACTACTAACTGCACAGAATGCTGCTCTTGCTCAAAAAAAGATAACACCTCCTCTATAGGAGTAGTTTCATCGCAACTGGGGACTCTACTAATAAACTCGTAAAGCGGGTAATGTTGAATTGACATTTGCCTTCTGGAGTTATTCTTCTGTATAGAGCATCCGGCATCACCGTCTTCACTGCTTGTCTTGTTCCTTTTACAAGTCATAACAAGTTTAATCGTTCTTCACTTTATAAAGGACAGCGACATCACAGGACGATCTTGAACTGAAACTACATGCTTTATACAAGCAATGGAGTTCGATATCGCAGGAGCCTACTTGCCATACAAGAGTTGTCGGTGCGGCGGGTTTTTAGTTTTACTTGGCAGCAGATACATCGGGGAGATAATTACTTGCGTCCATAAAGGAGTCAATACCATGATGCATCTGATAGCAACCATTAAAACAATTATTACTCCAAAATTACTCTGAAAATCTTTAGTAATTATAACGATTCAAATTATGACATTTTTTAAAGCTACTTCACATATTTTATCATCAAGCAAAATTTCAAAATATTTGATTAAATTATTTATACATAATAATAATAAATATTTTACCGTAAAAATCAGCGGAGCAACGATTAAGGAAGAAAATTTACAGAAATTATTGTTACCTACGATCGACTGTTTCGATGCTAGTTTCTAATACGAGATGAAGCCCAATTATTTAAGAGTATATTGATTTAGGTTTAACAAGGGAAATCAAGTTGGAGTAAAATAATTATCAAACATCAAATATTTGATTCAAAGTCTAAAGCAAAATATTTTCCAAGAATAATTAGCATAACTTCAAAATAATGATAAATATAAATATGTATTTGTTAATATAATTTTCATTCGTCGAAATGCAACAATTTTATGAGACTAAAAAGTTGGCGCGATATTACCCAATCAAATCAAGATTATTTGTAAAGAACGGAAATTACTGTAGCCTTTGTAAATATTTGTATAACAAAGATTATATGTAGTTGAAAATAAATGAAGAAGCATAGGGAAAAAATGGATATGTAGTTAGATGTCACAATCTGAAATGATGCTCTTATTTGAGCAAATGGATTCAAATCAAAAAAAAGAAATTTTGCGAAAAATTAAGTCTGAGTACCGTCAAATTTTAATTAAATACTTTACCAATGATATAAATCTAAAAGAAAAAATAGATAAATTAATCAATACAATATTTTGTGCTAATATTCCCGTGCCTCAAATTATTGAGATTCATATGGATTTAGTAGATGAATTTTCCAAACAGCTAAAAATAGAAGGTAGAAGCGATTACAATTCATTACTTCTTGATTATCGCTTGACATTGATTGATATGTTAGCTCACCTATGCGAAATGTATCGACGTTCTAAGACTTAATCGGGTTGATGTTTTCGGTGATTTGTCAGAAGATAAATAATATAAAAATATAAAAATAAATATTTATTGCTTAAATACGGTTTAAAATTTACTCCCTCTGTTTCTTGTTTATTTTCTACCCCAAGATGCGCGTATGAACCATCAAGATGGTGATACCTATGTCCTGAAGCTTTATGTATCAGGAAACACGCCTAATTCAGTACAGGCACTAAAGACGCTCAAAACAATATTAGAACAGGAATTTAAAGGAGTCTATGCCTTAAAAGTTATTGATGTTCAAAAAAATCCGCAACAAGCGGAGGATGACAAAATTTTGGCTACACCAACCTTGTCAAAAATTTTACCACCACCAGTTCGCAAAATAATTGGCGATCTATCCGACAAAGAAAAAGTATTAATTGGGCTAAATTTATTAGATGCACCAGACAGCGAACAAGAAAACAACTCGGAATAGTAAACTATATAGAGGTTAATCAACGAACTGTAGTTATTACCATACCCGGACCCATTGGATTTTAGATTTACGAAATCCGAAATTCCAAATCCTAAATTAGGAGGGTCAATTTATTATTTCTAGTTAACAAGCAATGAGCGAGAAAGACAAGCCGCTACAAACTGCCAAACCTCTAATAAATCGGGGTGTAGAAAAAATTCACACTTTGATAGAGGGTTTTGATGATATTACTCATGGTGGATTGCCTAAAGGTAGAACAACTTTGGTCAGCGGTACCTCCGGGACGGGTAAAACATTATATTCTCTACAATTTCTCTATAACGGTATTACCCACTTAGAAGAACCAGGAATATTTGTTACTTTTGAAGAAGCTCCCAATGATATTATCAGAAATGCTCATATATTTGGTTGGGATTTACAACAGTTGATTGACGACGGTCAATTATTTATTCTCGATGCTTCTCCCGATCCTGAAGGGCAAGAAGTTATCGGTAACTTTGATTTATCGGGACTGATAGAGCGTTTGCAATACGCAATTAAAAAATACAAAGCCAAGCGCATTTCGATTGACTCGATAACAGCAATATTCCAACAGTACGAAGCTGCGGGTTTAGTACGACGAGAAATTTTTCGTTTGGTTGCACGTTTAAAACTTTTGAGCGTTACCACCATCATGACAACCGAACGACGAGAAGAATACGGCCCCGTTGCAACATTCGGAGTAGAAGAATTTGTCTCGGACAATGTAATCATTTTTCGTAACGTTTTAGAAGGAGAACGTCGCAGACGCACCATTGAAATTCTCAAGTTACGCGGTACGACTCATATGAAAGGAGAATATCCTTTTACCATTACCAACGGCGGGATAAATATTTTCCCATTGGGTGCGATGCAGTTAACCCAACGCTCTTCAAACGTCCGCGTATCTTCAGGAGTCGAATACTTGGATCGGATGTGCGGAGGTGGATTTTTTAAAGACTCAATTATTTTGGCTACAGGTGCTACAGGTACGGGTAAAACGCTGTTAGTCAGTAAATTTTTGCAGGAAGGTTGCCGTCAAGGCGAACGCTCGATATTATTTGCCTATGAAGAATCCCGCGCACAACTTTCTCGTAACGCCACTTCATGGGGAATTGATTTTGAGGAGCTAGAAAAGCAAGGATTGCTAAAAATTATTTGTGCTTATCCCGAATCAACTGGCTTAGAAGATCACTTGCAAATTATTAAGTCAGAAATTTCTGAATTTAAACCTGCTCGCATTGCCATAGATTCCCTTAGCGCTTTAGATAGGGGAGTTTCTAATAATGCATTTCGACAATTTGTTATTGGTGTAACTGCTTACGCCAAGCAAGAAGAAATTACTGGCTTTTTTACCAACACTACTACCCACTTTTTGGGTTCAAACTCGATTACCGATTCTCATATTTCCACTATCACCGACACGATTATCCTATTGCAATATGTAGAAATTCGTGGGGAAATGTCGCGAGCAATCAACGTATTTAAAATGCGCGGTTCCTGGCACGATAAGGGTATTAGGGAATACAATATAACTCGTGAAGGGCCTCAAATCAAAAATTCATTCCAAGATTACGAAAGAATTATCAGTGGAGTGCCGAGCCGCGTTAGTATCGATGAAAAGGCGGAACTATCTCGCATTGTTAGGGGTTTTGAAGATGACCAAACATCTGATTCTTAGTCTTAGCATCTGAGTTAACATTGTCAGGGTTGTAAGCGTGATATAGTCTGTGGTGAGAAAAAAGTCTCTGCCGCTTGATTGTAGTGTGAGGAAATGCGGTGAAAGCACAGCAAATATTAAATAGTTTCTTGCCCGGTGTGACAGCAGCAGTTTTAACGGCTCAGCCTGGTTTGGCTGATACCGTGACTGTGGATGACTCGCATTTGGGTGTTTATCCTAGTATCTTTACTACCAGTATAAGTAGTGAAGTAGATAACGATAATACTTTTACGCCATCAAAAGTTACGGTTGACAAACAGTACCCGGTTCAATTTACTCCCATCGGATTTGAATCGGTCAATGTAAAACCAGTCGATCGTCAGATTTCAGGGGTGAAGGTGACTGGTAAAACTGGAGTTTTAATTAATCCGATAAGGAGAAACAATCAAAATTCAAACACTGACAGCTTGAAAACTGCTTCCCATAGAAGTTTGACACAAACCTCGCAAAAACGTTCATTTAGCAAAGTTTCTTATAGAAATGAGAATTCATCTGGAATTGAAAAAATTGCCCCAGTGACAGTTAAAAACAATCCAGACGATAGAATATTTCAAAACTTACAGAAAATTACAACTGGGTCGGGAGCGGCAAATTTATTAAAAGTAGAACCATGTTCTATACAGCAGAATACGCCTAAAAGGGGACAAGATGATTTAAAACTGCAAAATATTTCATCATCCTCAGCGGTTGGGGCTTGTCAAAATAATTCTATTCCTAATAATAAAATAGCTCAACCACTTTCCCCCGCTCCCGTGCAGCCTACAAGACCGGGTTTACAAAGTCCGGCTCCAATTCCTCCCAGTCTCGATCCCAGCGCCAATCCCCTGCAATACCCTACCAAACCTAGTGAAGTTCAAGTTGACCAAAATCAACCACTTACTTTGCAGCAGGCGTTAGAATTCGCAAGACGCAATAATCAAGAGCTACAGGTAGCTTTATTGCAGCTAGAACGGGCACAAGCAGGGTTGAAGGTAGCACGAGCGGCTTTATTGCCTAACGTGGGTTTGACTGGTCAAGTCGGTCGATCTTCTTCATCAGGAAGCGAACTTCAACGTAGACTTAATCCTAATCCTCAATTTGAGGATGCTGACGACCCCACAACTTCTTTCACTGGGCAGGCACAGATCAGTTACGATTTATACACCTCTGGAGCGCGTTCGGCACGCATCCAACAAGCCGAAGAGCAGGTGCGCTTGCAAGAATTAGACGTTGAACGTTTATCTGAAGAAATTCGCCTTAACGTAGCCACCGAGTATTACAACTTGCAAGAATCAGACGAACAAGTCCGTATATCTAGAGCTGCTGTAGTTAATGCTGAAGCTAGCTTAAGAGATGCGCGAGCATTAGAAGAAGCTGGTGTGGGAACGCGCTTTGACTCATTGCGTACTCAGGTTAACTTAGCAAACTCCCAGCAACAGTTAACTAATGCCCAATCGCAGCAGCGCATCTCTCGTCGTCAGCTAGCGACACGGTTGAATGTAGCCCAATCAGCCACTCTTTCAGCCGCAGATCCAGTACAGTTGGCTGGTTTGTGGAATCAAACGCTGGAAAACAGTATAGTTTTGGCCTATCAAAATCGTCCCGAATTGCAACAGCAGTTAGCACAGCGTAATATTAGCCAACAGCAGCGACGGGAAGCACTTGCACAGCTCGGCCCGCAAGTAAGTGTTGTTGCTAATTACGAACTGCTCGATCAGTTTAACGATACCGCAGGATTAACCGATGGTTACAGCGTCGCATTGAGAGCAAACCTTAACTTATTCGATGGTGGTGCATCAAAAGGGCGAGCGGCACAGTCAAGAGTAGACACTGAGATAGCCGAAACTCAGTTTTCTAGTACTCGCAATCAAATCCGCTTTCAGGTAGAGCAAGCTTATTCACAACTGCAATCCAACTTGGAAAACGTGCAAACCTCCCAAGCAGCTTTGGATCAAGCTAGAGAATCTTTAAGATTAGCTCGCTTGCGCTTTCAAGCCGGTGTTGGGACTCAACTTGAAGTACTTGATGCTGAAAACGCTTTGACTAGAGCCGAAGGTAATCGAATTACCGCTATTTTGGATTACAATCGCGCTTTGGCTAATTTGCAACGTAACGTTACTTCAAGAGGGTTACGTTAACGGAGGTTATTAGTCATTAGTTGTTAGTTGTTAGTTTTTAGTTCTTAGCTTCTAACTTGTAACTATAGACTTTTGGCTAATTACATTTATTAAAAGTTATTGGGGTTTTATTCATAACAAAAATTATGATGTTAATATCTGTGATTGCTCGCACTTCTCTCTGCTGCAAACAGCTACGGTGTAAACACAAGTCTTCTAAATTTGCTTTATAACGTTTTGATCCCCCCTAGCCCCCCTTCTTAAGGGGGGAATCAAAGTAAAATTTAATTTGTATTCAAGCTAACTATTTGTAGTTAAAATGCTGTAATATTTATCTGAAAAGACAGTATTTCTATGACTACAGTTACATCACAAGAAATAGCCCAATTTCGCTCTAAATTTGCTAATTATCCCCCAGCATTACAGGCGCTGGATTTGATTGAGGATTGTGACGGAGACTTAGAAGATGCTGCAATGACTTTGGCTATCAAAGCCGGACAGCAACCAGAAATTGGCAATTCCGAATGGTTAGATAGTTTAGCGAAAAAATGGCGATCGCTAATTTGTCAGCAAGAATGGCGTGCGGATTTAGCAGAAGGTTCCGTAGACAAACTCATCGAACAAATCCAAAAAACCCCGACTTTCCCCACCGTATTAGTTACTCCGGTTTTACTTTACGTTTTTAAGCAGGGTATACCGGAATTTTGCGAACCTTTGGATTTAGTTACGGAAGAATAAGTAATTGGGATTGGGCATTGGGCATTGGGCATGGGGCATTGGTAATAATTATTTATTCTCTCCCTGTCTCCGCATCTCCCCATCTCCCCATCTCCCCCTCTCCCCATCTCCCCTTCCCTACTGGTGGTAGGCTGTTAGTTAGAGCGATATTTTTTAGATAACTTTAGATAAAAGCTTTAACGTAAATGAACTATCTAGTTGCAGTATTCCCAGACAGGATAATGGCAGAAGAAGCTTACACTGCTTTAGAAAAAAAGGACATTAAAAGCACCATACTTGGTAGAGGCTATAAATCTGCTGATGAATTTGGTTTAATCGATCCTAAAGAACAAGCCAAAAAGCAGGCAAAGTTTATGTCTTACTGGCTGGTACCGTTTGGCTTTTTTGCTGGCTTTGCTTTTAATTTGATTACCGGGATAAATACCTTTTCTTGGGCGGGGGAAGTCGGCAATCGCCTGATTGGAGGATTGTTAGGTGCTGGTAGTGGGGCTTTAGGTGCGATCTTTGTTGGTGGAGGAGTCGGTTTAGTTGTTGGTGGTGGTGACGCTTTACCTTATCGCAACCGCTTAGATGCTGGTAAATACATAGTTGTAGTTGAAGGTGTCGATAGTGCCAAACGTGAAACAACCCGGATTTTACGTCAACTTGAACCTGAAAATATTCAAGGTTACGCCGCTGAATGAGATTGGGAATTGGTAATTGGTAATTGGGCATTGGGCATGGGAGACAAGGAGAGAGGGGGAAGAGGGGGAAAAAGGGGAAGAAAATTGACTTTTAATTCCTAAGTGTTAATCCAAAATCCAAAATCCAAAATTTCTTAACCTTTAACCTTAATTATTGATAATTGATAATTGATAATTGTTTATTGATAACTGACAAAATGTTGCCAAGAGAAGAACTTTTAAAGAACGTTGAAAATCGAGATACTGTAGCGCGTGTAATTGATTGTGCCGAGCAAGCGATTAGAACTTGGGAAGTGGTTTTTACTGATTTTTTATCACCACCGGAGTTGGCAGAAGCAATTCAAAGTTTTAGTCGGTTAACTGAAGTTGAGTTGTTGGCATGGGGTGGATATCCGCAAGCTGAACGAAAAAGAATTGCGATCGCACGCAGCGAACTTCCTTTAGATGAATCGCAAGTTGAACTTGTGGCTTTGAATATTGCTGGGAATTTTCTGTTTGATACTGCTAACCACCGCGATTTTTTAGGTGCGATGTTGGGAACGGGAATTGTACGGGAAAAAACCGGCGATATTATCGTACTTGGCGAGCGGGGAGCGCAGGTTGTAGTTGTACCGGAATTAGCAGATTTTTTAGAAACAAGTTTGACACAGGTACGTTCGGTTCCTGTCAAGACTCAAAAGATGGATTTTGCTGAATTAAAAGTAAGAGAACCGAAGAAAAAAGAATTAACCACGGTGGAAGCGTCTTTAAGATTAGATGCGATCGCTTCTGCTGGTTTTGGGATGTCTCGCAGCAAAATGGTCGATCTAATTAATGCTGGTGATGTCAGGGTTAATTGGAAAGATGTCAAGCAGGCTTCTCATCAGATGAAAACGGGAGATTTGATTGCAATTCGCGGTAAAGGGCGTTTAGAAGTTGGAGAAATTGCTGTTACTAAGAAAGAAAGATATCGGATGCAGTTGACGAAGTTTGTTTAGGCAATGAGCAATGATCAATTCTCAATTCTCAATTAACCTGGCGACTAGAAGTCGCGGCTACACAGGCAAAGTCCGCCTGCGCGGACTAAATAAAAGGTTCGTAGTAGCCATGCCCGCGCATCCGATCCAAATATTTGTATCTAATAATTTCATTTCATATACTCTTTGAATTCTTCCAACGGTTCATCAAAATCATCCGACATCCATACCAAACCCTTTGCACTACCAGCCTTTGCTGGATAACGTTTAATTGATGGGTTTTCTTTCATACTCGCTTCAGGTTGCAAACCCCAAGCTAATAGCAAAAGTCCTATAAATAGGACTAAAGAGTAAATTAAAAGTACCCATAAACCAAATATTTTATCAATCATAGATATTTGGAGTATATCAGAGCAAATAATAATCAAGCTGCGTTATGCTTCATGAAAACACACTCTACAGCGACAACTGTGTTTTCAGTGATTGCAATATTGCTTTTTTCGGCAAAAATGAATGTGAATTAATTCTTTTTAATTCAATTCAATTAAATTAATTTTAATTTACATTTCATTTATAGGATAAAATATTATGGTCGCTGAAGTACTTACTCCTAACGTACAAGACTTACAGCAAGACGTTATTGAGTTATTAGGGCAAATTAGCGATTTAATGAACCGTGCGAGTAATGCACTTAGTTCTGATGACGTTGATAACAAGTATGCGGACTTTGAAAAACAAATAAGAAACGAAACCAGCAAGGTTGAAAACTTGGAGTTGAGAATGGCTATTGTTGCTCCAATGAAAGCCGGTAAATCAACTATTGTTAATGCAGTTGCGGGACAAGATATTCTCCCCAGTCGCAATTCTGCAATGACTACGCTTCCTACTGAAATTATTTTTGATGCTGAGTTAGATAAACCTGTTTTAACTTTAAGTCCTGAAGTTTTAGCTGTTTTTAAAAATACTTTAGTTTCCTTACGAGATCGGATTAATGAGCAGGGTTTGGAAAGAGTAAAAGAAAGACTTGCTAACTATCCTATTTTGCAAGAGATGCCTGAGTTAATTCAGGAATTAAAAGTTGGTGAGTCAATACCTCGTAAGTCTGAAGGAAGTACAAATATTGCTCATACTTTAACTAGTTTGAATGATATTGTTAGGCTTTGCAGCATATTAGATCCGCAATCAGATCCAATTCAAAATCTTGAAGATGTTCCTCTTATTAAAACACCATTTTGGCGTTCTGTAGGAGATAATCAAGAATCTAAAACTCAAGGAAAACTGGTAATTGTTGATACTCCGGGACCAAATGAAGCTGGAGAAAATTTACGACTTCAAGCAGTTGTAGCCGAACAACTTGCTAAAAGTTCGATAGTTTTAATTGTTTTAGATTTTACTCAATTAAAAAACGAAGCCGCTGAAAAAGTTAAACAAGACGTTCAAAGAGTTATCAAGTTACGGGGAAAAGATAACCTGTATGTCTTGGTTAATAAAGTCGATCAGCGCCGTGATGGCGATATGAATCCACAACAAGTTAAGGATTTTGTTGCTGCTGAGTTTGGGATTGGTGAAACTGGGGATAAAAACCGAGTCTTTGAAATTTCTGCTAGACGTGCGTTTACTTCTGCTACTTTTTTGATGGAATTACAGCAGTCTCCTGATAAAAAAGTTAGTGAAATGAACACAGTACGTGCTTTAGCTCAGGAAGTATATGGAATTGATTGGGAAGAAGAATTAGAAGATGCGACAATTGACGAATTGAAGCGGAAAGCCGAAAGACTGTGGAAAAAGTCAGGTTTCGAGCCGTTTTTGAATGGTGCGATCGCTGCTTTAATGAGAGAAGCTGCACCAAGGTGTATGAAGTCAACGCTACAAATAGCAAGTCATTATTTAAGTGAGTTGAATAATGATGTACAGCTTCGGAGTAGTGCTATTGTTCAAGATGAAGAAAAACTCAGGTTTGAATTAGGAGCGTTAGAACAAGATTTAGAGTCTTTAGAAGAATGTCGTAATCGTTTAGAAGTAGTAGATAAAATTAAAGCCGATTTAGAGAGAAAATTAGATAAAATTTTTCAAAAATTAGAGAAACGAGCTACAAAATCTATTGAAATATACTTCACTGAAGAGAAATATCAACGTGCGGATATTATAAAAAAGGGAGGTATGGCTTTCCAAAGTTTTTTTAATTGGGCTTCTAAACCATTTAGACACGGTGAAATCAATTTAAGTAGTCAAGGTGTAATTGAATTTACAAGCTTAAGTGAAGCAGAAGATTTTGTGGAAGAAGCTATTGCTTCGGCAAAGTATAATGTGATAGAGCCGTTACTAGAAGAAATTCGTATAAACTTCCAAAAAGAAATTGAATATGCACGCCGAAAATTAACTGATTCTTTAGAATATGAAACGCAACCAATAATTGAACGGGCACAAAAAAGGCTCAATGAAAGCTTTAACATTAGTTTGTCACTACCTAAATTAAAATTTGATAGCCTGACTCTTACTAATCCTCAAACAAATATTAATTATGAAACCAGATTGATAGACCAAGGATATGAGACAAAAGTAGTTAAAAAAAGAAAGTTTTCTCATTGGTTATGGATAGTTCCGAAGAAAGAAACAATAAGAGTTAAACGACCAGATAAAGAAGAGAGATATTATACTGTATCGCTTCAAGAAATTATTAATCAATCTAATAATTTAATTGAAGAGAACATTGATAATATTAGTAAAGGTGTCGAGCAATATTTAGACTGTGATTTCAAACAGCGTGTTAATAACTTATTTAATAATCTCGACAACTATTTAACTAATTACTGCGAAACTTTAAAACAAGCACAAGAAGACCAAAAAATAGAGGTTGAGAAGAAATCTCAATTAACTTCTAATTTGAATTTTTTATCTTCAGAGTCTGCCAAAAAGCTTCGAGAAACAGATACTTATTTACAACGCACAAAAGACTTAATGGAGGATAAATAATGCAAAGTATTTTTCCTCTAACGAAATTAGCTAATAATAAAATCAGCCCTTCTACCAACCATCTCTCACAACTGCAAAACCGCATTCCCACCGTCAGCGACAAAGCTTTAATTAACTTAGTCAACGGAATTCAAGTTAATAAAGACATTATCCGCTATCGCAAAAATCGCGGTTTCTTCGGAAAGTTATTCGATAAACTCGACGGTAGCAATAACAAACGCAAAATATTACTTGATGGAAACATTATTGCAGGTCAAGAAGCTTTACACAATTGGGTTTTAGAGCTTACTGATTCTCTCAAAGTTTCTCAAGTTGCTTTGGAAGTTACCCAAAAATCTTTATTAGAAGCACGTAACGCTATCCGTAATCAAAAACAAAGTTTACAAGTACAAGAAGAGAGATTCGATCAACTTGTAGAACAAATCAATATTCGTATCAACAATATCGAAACAAGATTGCGTCAATTAGAAATACGAGTTGCTGCAAACGAAGATTTAGACAGAATAATTACTGCTTGGGCTGCTGGACAAACTTATCATAATTTACCTTGGGTTATACAAGTTGCTTTACTCGCAAGGGAAATTTTCAGCAGTGCTGTTATTATCTACGAATTGGAAACGGGAGATACCCAACGTTTTCGGGAATTGCTAGTTAATAAAATTATTGCGACAGAGAAACAATTAACCAGCAGCTTTTTTGGAATCGGTGATTTATTAGATTGTTCCTCTACTTCAATGACGGAAGATGATAAGGAATTAACAGCAAGTTTATTAGAAATTCGTTCTTTCTCGCAGCAACGTTTATTTGATATTCCTCATTTATTTATTATTGGTACAACTCTCGAATTAGCAACTCTTCCACAAACAGCAAAACCCGGACAAATTGCAGTTTCGCTTTGTCGGAATCAAATTAAGTATATATCTCGTACCAGCGATGCGAGGGAATTTATTACTGCTGTGGTGGAAGAAACTGCGAATGATTGTTTAAGAATAATTTCAGGTAAATAAACTACATTTTGACCTCTCTCCAAACCTCTCTCCTATGAGGAGAGAGGCTTTAATATTCCCCATTCCCTTGCAGGGAAGGGGGTTAGGGGGTTAGGTTTGCAAGTGTGTTACAAATTGAACAAAATAAAATAATTTAATGAAATCAAATCAACCGGAATTCGGACTTGTATTAACTGGTGGTGGTGCTAAAGGTGCTTATCAAGCTGGTGCTGTTCGATATATTGCAGAATTAGGATTGCAACCACAAATCATTGCTGGAACAAGTATCGGTGCTTTAAATGGTGCGGTTTTATCTTCTTATTACCCGTTTCCCCATGCCGTAGAACGTTTAAATCAATTTTGGGAAGAGTTAGGAAAAGCAGAAATATTACGTCCTCATACAGGTACAATTCTACAAACTTTTAGCTACGCTACTCTAGCTTTTACTCCCAATTTAAGACACTGGTTAGTCGATTTCTTAATTAAACAAGGATTAAAGAAAAATAATACCTCTATTTTTGACCCCGAACCCATCGAACAACTTTTAAAACAAGCGGTTCATCCTAATACTTTACGAAAAAATATTGAATTATGGGTGACGGTATTTCCTTCTTTAAAAATTCCCGGTTTGGGTTACGATTTATTGATTGATTTGATTCGTGCTAAAACTGGTGCTGGTGCTTGTTGGCTTTGTTTACAAGATTGTTTGGATGATGAAACTATTTATAATTTACTATTAGCAAGTGCAGCACTTCCGCTTGCATTTCCCAGTCGAGAAGTTAACGGAAAAAATTATATTGATGGTGGTTTGGTTGATAATGTACCGCTAACAGCTTTAGCAAAACGTGGATGTAAAAACGTGATTGTGATTCATTTAAAAAATGGTTCTGTGTGGAATCGCGATGATTTTCCCGAACAAACAATTATTGAAATTAGACCAGAAAAAACGATTAATAAATCAGAAATTCCGGTTGTTGGTGTAGTGGATAGCTGGTTAGATTTCAGCAGTCAGCGAATTAGGAAGTTAAAACAGCAAGGATATAAAGATGCACAACGCTGTTTGAATCCAATTATTGATTCTTTGATTGCAGTTAGGGAACAGCGTCAATCTCAAGTTTATTTGATTGATTCTACCGAGCAACTTATTAATGATGCTCCGTTGTGAATGGTGATTTGTAAAATATTTTGAGTTAAGGTGCGTTACGCTCCGCGATAACACACCCTACAAATTAATTTAATTCAATTATTCATGTTTTTCTAAATATTGATGTTGGGTTACGACACGATTTATAAATTTTATTGTTATTTTTCAATATTGTTTTCGTGTCTAACCCAACCTACAATTTATTCCCTATGCCCTGCGGCCCAATTCCTTAACCCTTAAACTGTTTTTCTAATACATTAAGTAAAGTTTCTCTGGGAATTACAGAAGATAATCCGGTGATAAACTTGGATGCAATTCCACCAACTACTACGGCTGCGTTTCCTTGTTCTAAAGCTTTCAAGGCTTGATCGACTACTTCTTCGGACGTAGACATACTTTTAGCGGTGCGTGCTAATGCGGGAGGAAAGTTAGCTTCAGTGTAAAAATTAGTTTCTGTAGGTCCCGGAGAAACTACTAAAATCTTTACCCCATGCTGACGATTTTCTGCCCATAATGCTTCGCTGAAACTGCGAATGAAAGCTTTAGTGGCTGCGTAAACTGAAAGATATGGGATTGGTTGATATGCTGCAATTGACGAGACATTGATAATGCTTCCCGAACCTCTTTCGCGCATTTGTGGTAGAAATTTGTGAGTTAAAGCTACTACCGCAATATTATTTAACTGAATCATTTGAATTTGGCGATCGCAATCTGTCTGAACAAATTCACCATAGTCACCAAAGCCAGCGTTGTTAATCAATATATCAACGCTCAATCCTTTAGCTTGAACAGCATCGAAGACTTCTTGAGGTGCTGATATTTGAGATAAGTCTTTGACAATCACATCTACTTGAATCTTGTATTGCTCCTGTAACTCTTGAGCAAGAGCATTAAGCTTATCTTCCGAGCGAGCAACGATAATCAGATTTGTATTTTTTGCTGCAAGTTTCTGAGCAAAACATTTACCGATACCACCAGAAGCGCCAGTAATTAAGGCTGTAGGCATTTTTATTAATAATAATTTTGTTAGCTACCCTACAGATGCTAGCAACAATTGGCATAGAGTTTGACCTATCCAAAGTCAGATAGCAGGGAGTAGGGAGTAGGGAGTAGGGAACAGTGAACAGTTAACTGACTCCTAATTCCTAACTTCTAACTCTCCATCGTCGTACTGTAATTTTTCTCTCACAGATGGGAATAATCATAGTAAGAGTAACAGGGTGATTGGATGTACCGTCTAGATAGCAATGCATTTGAGATATTACGTGCGGAGGCTCAAATATGTAGTATTAGCGTTATTACGAGAAAATAGCTCAAAAAAAATAGCGTTTATTCGGGGATTTTAAATAACTCCTCACTTTTAAGATTCAAGATTTCAACTCAACCTTTCAACTCAACCTTTTAAATCAACCATAAAATCATGTATCGTCTTAATGATTCCGCTTTTAAAATTTTGCGCTCGGAGTTGCTCAATTGTGGTTCTAATAATGATATCGGTAGAAAAGAAAGACAAATTGTCGCTAAGCGTTTTGAAAAGCTTCGTAAAGAAAAAGGTTCTCCCATAACTTTTGAGGAATTACTCTTATTAGTTGTGGATGTATTTCCAGATTTTAGCGAAAAAGCGATCAGAAAAGCTGTTAAAGCCAATCAACCACCGGGAATTTTCAGCGATTTGAAATGGGTGGCAATAGTTGTAGCTAGTATTGGCGGTGCAATATGGTTAGTTAATTTACCATTGCCTATGATTCGCAAACCCGTAGCTGAAAAAGCACCATTTCTACTTCTACCTTCTTACATCAGTATGGATAACGGCTATCGTGAAGCGATCGGTGCTATTGAACAAGCAGATAGATTGATAAATAATGCTACTAGTTTAGAAGACATTAAGCAAAGTAGTGAAAAAGTTAAACAAGCACAACGAAGTTTAGATGATTTACCAACTCAACTTTTAGGTTATTATCCCCAAGTTTATTGCGGTTTATTTGAATGTACTTGGGAATTTACTGTTGATGAATTTGAAACAGCACGTCGTCGAGTTGCGCGGATAGATGCCCAAGCCTTTCAAGAAAAAAATGCTTTTGAGTCGGTAAAGCAAGCAGAAGAAACTTTAAAAGTTGCTAAGCAGCAATATGAAGAAGCTAAAAATACTGGAGACAAAAAAAAGGCGATCGCTCAGATGCAAACCGCAATGATTACCTTACTGCAAATTCCCAGACAAACCTTAGCTGGTAAAAAAGCTCTGACTATAATTGCAGTTTCCCAACCCGATTTAGCCAAAATAATTGCTAAAGATGGGAAAAGTGGAGTTTCGGGTAATTTAATTGAAGCAGCGAAAGTATTTGCCATGCAAGCAGCACAAGCATCGCAAAATCCACCCCATCCAACTTATAAATGGGAGCAAGTTGAAAAGCTGTGGTTAGAAGCAATCAAGCGGTTGCGAAATATTGACGCAACAAATCCCAATTATCTAGAAGCCCAGAAACTACTAGCTAAATATCAAAGCAACCAAGGAATTATTCAAACTCGACTGCAAGCAGAAAGAGAATCGCAGAAAATCCTCAATCAAGCTGAAGTGCAAATTGAAAGGTTTATTGCCAATCCCCCATCCGAGCTTAACCAGTACAAAGCCAGATTACAGACAATTGTCAGTAAATTGAAAACCGTACAGTCTGGAACAACATCTTATAAAAGAGCGCAAGAACTAATATCATCGATCCAGAAGCAACTGAAAGAATAAACATAAACAACTGATAATGTATGTAGAGACGTATTAGCGTAGCGTGACCGCAAGGTCATAATTTTACGTCTCTAAAGAGGTTTGTGCAGAAAACCAATTATCCAAAAAACTTGCATTCATTGCAGAATGTATGTTATACAAATATAGCTTCGGACGTATAGCTCAGTTGGTTAGAGCGCTACGTTGACATCGTAGAGGTCACTGGTTCGAATCCAGTTACGTCCATTGTTTGAAGAATAGTTTTTTTTGGTTGGTTTTTGTAAACTCTCCCTCATCCCCTAACCCCTTCTCCCAAGTTTGAGAGAAGGGGGATTTGAGTTTAAACAAACTAAGAAGAGCGCTCAAGCGTTAATGGGCGGAGTATTGTTAACCTGCTGATTTGACTGCGTTGATCAAATAATATCTTTTGAATCGAATCAATTTGTTGGTTTTGTAAACTCTCCCTCATCCCCTAACCCTTTCTCCCAAGTTTGAGAGAAGGGGGATTTGAGTCTAAACAAACTAATCTGGTGAGGAAAGCCTTAATCCAATAGTGTCGTTAACCTGCTGATTTGACTGTGTTGATCGATAAATATCTTTGGTTCTTCAGCACTTGGTATGCTAACTAAATAATCGTAAAAAGGCAGAAGGCAGCTTTGCTGTAGGCAGAAGGGAAAAAAACGATTTTAGGAAGAAATCAAGTAAATAATAGTCAAAGTCTTTGCATAGTAAGTGTTGCAGCGATTTCTTGCTCATAATTTAGCATACTATGTAATGAAGAGCCATATCTTTTTAATCGAATCAATTGGTTGGTTTTGTAAACTCTCCCTCATCCCCTAACCCCTTCTCCCAAGTTTGAGAGAAGGGGGGGATTTGATATAAACAAACTAATCTGGTGAAGAAAGCCTTAATGCTGTTTGCAAAACTTGCTGCAATACCTGTTCTAAATTTTGTATAACCTCGTGATTCTGGAAACGCAAAATTGTATAACCGTAGCTTTGTAGGTATTTCGTCCTTTCCGTATCGTAGTCTTGCCGATTATGATGAATTTCTCCATCTACTTCGATAACTAGCTTGCACTTAGCGCAGTAAAAGTCAAGAATAAAACGTCCTAGCGGATGCTGGCGGCGAAATTTAAAACCACCTATTTTTCTAGCCCTCAAAGCTTGCCAAAGTTGCTTTTCTGTTGGCGTAAATTCGCGGCGTAATTCTATCGCAGCCTCTTCAATTTCAGGTGTAGTTCCTCGAATTCTGGGGAATGATTTGTTCATGAGATATCTGATTTAAACTATCTCACTTAGTTTGCCCATTTCGTTTTGCAATATTACCACTTGTCCCCCTTCTCCCAGAATTGGGAGAAGGGGCTAGGGGATGAGGGAAACTCAGGCACCAAATCAACCACGTTATAAACATAACCAAAGACTTGCATTGTCCATTTCCCAACTCAAATGCCATCAAACCCAGAATTCCGATTCCTCGGTTTGAATATAACTATATATATAGATGTGAAATTTGATTCTCTCGCTTCTTCTATTTACCAGTTTCTACTTTCTAGTTCCTACTCCCTTTTCTATGGCATGATTATATAGGCTTTGCTGGCAGTAAAAAAATATGATCCAGAGTAGGGGCAATACAAATCAACCAGGTTACATTCTGGCTTTAGATTTAGGCACTACGGGTAATCGTGCTTTTGTGTTTGATTTTAACAGTCAAATTGTTGGGCAAGCATACCTCGAACTCAAACAATATTATCCCCAACCGGGATGGTTGGAACATGATGCGGTAGAAATCTGGGAAGCGACGATTTCGGTAATGCAAAGTGCTGTTGAAAAAGCACAAATTTCCCCTTCACAAATAGCTGCTATTGGTTTAACCAACCAGCGAGAAACTTGTTTATTGTGGGATAAAAACACCGGAAAACCTTTACAAAAAGCAATTGTATGGCAAGATAGACGCACTGCTCCCCTTTGCAATGAGTTACAAAATCAAGGTTTGGCACAGGAGATTTATCAACGTACTGGGTTAGTTATTGATGCTTATTTTTCTGCAACAAAACTTTCTTGGCTATTAGATTCTGTTGCAGGAGTTGAACTAAATAATGTTTTGGCTGGAACAATCGATACTTGGGTGCTGTGGAATCTTACCGGCAGAAAAGTTCATGCAACCGATCACAGCAATGCCAGTCGCACAATGTTGATGAATTTGGAAACTTGCGATTGGGATGAAAGGCTATTAGATTTATTTAAAATTCCTCGTCATATTTTACCCCAGATTCAGCCCAGCTTTGGTCATTTTGGAGTTATTGATAAAGCTTTACTCGAAGTCGAAATTCCGATTACTGCTATTTTAGGCGACCAACAAGCGTCTTTATTCGGTCATGGTTGCAATGCTCCCGGCTTAATGAAATGCACTTACGGTACTGGTAGCTTTTTAGTTGCTCATACTGGAAAAGAAATAGCGCGATCGCAAAGTCAGGTTTTGAGTACGGTGGCTTGGACTCAACTAAATCAAGATGGTTCTTTAGATATTAACTATGCTCTTGAAGGCAGTATGTTTACTAGTGGGGCTTGTATCCAATGGTTGCGCGATGGTATGCAATTAATTGAAACAGCCGCTCAAACTGAGACTATAGCAACTCAAGTCAACGACAACGGTGGAGTATACTTTGTACCTGCATTGAGCGGATTAGGCGCACCTCATTGGGATATGAGCGCTAGAGGTTCTTTTCTAGGAATTACCGCCGGTGTCACCAGAGAACATATGGTTCGTTCTGTATTGGAAGCAATTGCTTATCAGGTAAAAGAAGTTGTAGACGCAATCAATACATTTAGTAACATTTCTATCGGAAAGTTAACTGTAGATGGTGGTGCTTCCAACAATAATTTTTTAATGCAGTTTCAAGCCGATTTATTAGGAATTCCCATCGAACAACCAGTGATGCGAGATACTACAGTACAAGGTATTGCATTCGCTGCCGGTTTAACAATCGGTTTATGGAATGATTATGCAGAATTAATCAGTCAAAGAACTATAGAAAAAGTATTTGAGCCGAATCTTGATTCTAATCATATTCAAGAGATTCAACAAAACTATGCTACTTGGCTGCGTGCTGTTGAAAGAGGAAAGAATTGGGAACAGTGAATGGGTAATGTGTAATTGGTAATTGGTAACAAACAGTTCTACGTGCCGACTTTAGTCCTTTTTCGGTTATTTAACAAGTGTAGAAAATATTGATTTGAGCGAATCTTCTATACTTAATTGCTTACACACTCTCAATCTTTCTCGAAATGGATTACGTAGTAGCATGATTGACCAATTATCAAAACTTAAATGTCGAATAATTGCTGATGAACAAGATTTGAGCCTTTACGATGTATGTATCGAATAAACGTGAATCAACATCACGTTGAAATAAAGGTTTATTCAAAATGATATTTACCAACTCGTCATATTTGTTTTGTGGTGTAATATTGCATACCCAACCGGGGTTGTAAATCTTGGTCTAATAGCGAAAGTTCTATAAATTTCACATCTTGCACCATTTTCAACAACCGCCTTGGAATTAATTCCAAGGCTTATATACAAAGTCTGATAAATCAGACTGGGTATGGTTTTGAGGTGATTATAGTACGTTTTAACGTACTTCGTATATTAGCCTTGAAATTTATTTCTCTGCGAGAAAGCCTCCGGCTTACGAGGCGGGAATTTGGGCTTCTTGAGAATGGTGCAAAATATCAGATTAATAGGACTAAAAAATAAATTAGACAATCTACTTAACCCCACTTTTCTTAATGTGTAATAGTACTTAACAGAAGTTCAATCTTTTAATTGAAAAAGCTCAACAAAATCTAATAACCATGCCCTATTACCGTTAATCACCACATGATAATTACGGCTTTCACAATACCTTTTATTTTTAAAAATTTAAGTTTCCTGATATAATCCGTTTTGAAAAAAGTAAATAAACAAGTAAATAAAAAAATAAATTACTATACCGTCTTTCAGCGATTTGAAACTGCTGAAAAACAGCAACATCTGCTACAAAAAATTTTTTCGAGAATATAAAGTTTTTGACAACTTTACAAAAGTTTTTATGGGAAAAATAAAGACAGAAAAGTAAACAAAAACTGTCTTCGGATTTATATATATGGTAGCGGTCAACGAGAACGCACAAAAACGTCTTACTATACAAACTGTTGAAATTGCTCCAAACACAACGGCGATTCGTAGTCTCGATTGGGATCGCGATCGCTTTGATATTGAGTTTGGATTGCAAAACGGTACAACTTACAACTCTTATCTAATTCGCGGCGAGCGTACAGCTTTGGTTGATACGTCTCACGGCAAGTTTCGGGAACAATATTTAGAAACTCTCAAGAGCTTAATTAATCCCAAGGAGATTGATTACATAATTGTCAACCACACTGAACCCGATCACAGTGGTTTAGTGGAGGATGTGCTGCAAATTGCTCCTAGAGCAACTGTATTAGCTTCTAAGGTTGCTTTACAGTTTCTGGAAAACTTGGTACACGATCCGTTTTCTAAGCGAATTGTTAAGACTGGTGATACTGTAGATTTAGGTGACGGACACGAACTCGAATTTGTAAGTGCGCCTAATTTACACTGGCCCGATACTATCTTCAGTTTCGACAAGAAGACTCAAACCCTCTTTACTTGCGACGCTTTTGGTATGCACTATTGCAGTGACGATACCTTTGATGTCAATTTAGAGGCAATCGAACCTGACTTCAAGTTTTACTACGATTGTTTGATGGGGCCAAATGCTCGCTCTTTATTGAATGCAATGAAGAGAATGAACGATTTGGGCAAAATAAAAATTATTGCTAACGGGCACGGGCCATTACTTTATCACAACTTGGATACGCTCAAAGAGTGTTATCAAACTTGGAGTCAAAAACAAGCCAAAACCGAAACAATCATTGGTTTGTACTACGTAGCGGAATACGGATATTGCGATCGCTTAGCGCAATCAATTGGGCACGGTATCCAAAAAACCGGCGTTGGTGTGGAGATGTTGGATTTAGCTAGCACCGATCTCCAAGAAATCCAAGAATTAGCAGGTAGAGCGGCAGGTATCATCATCGGTATGCCTCCTTCTCATAATACTGCGGCACAAGCTGCGATCAGTTCTCTGTTAGCAGTAGTGAAAAATAAGCAAGTCATCGGACTCTATGAGTCATACGGTGGAGATGACGAACCTATCGACACCTTACGGAGAAAATTCCTCGAACATGGTGTAAGAGAAGGCTTTGAAGCAATCCGCATCAAAGAAGAACCACAAAACGATGTATTTCGAGCAGCTGACGAAGCTGGTAACGAAATGGGACAGTTGCTAGTACGCGAACGTAACATCAAGCATCTCAAGTCAATCGATGCCGACTTAGAAAAAGCATTAGGTCGGATTAGCAACGGACTTTATGTTGTTACCACTAAAAAAGGTGACATTAAAGGTGCAATGGTTGCTTCCTGGATTGCTCAAGCAAGCTTACAGCCTTTAGGATTTACCGTAGCTATTGCTAAAGAGCGAGGAATTGAATCTTCACTACAGATAGGCGATAATTTCGTCCTCAACGTGCTTGAAGAAGGAAACTATCAAGACCTCAAAAAGCATTTCCTCAAGCGCTTACTTCCCGGTGTTGACCGATTTGAAGGAGTGAAAACTCAAACAGCTAAAAACGGTAGCCCCATTCTTTCAGATGCATTAGCATACATGGAATGTGAAGTCAAGACCAGCATGGAATGTAGCGACCACACATTATTGTACTGTATCGTTTCCGATGGTCGTATTTCTGACCCCGATGGAGTCACAGCAGTTCGCCATCGTAAAGTTGGAACCTACTATTAATTAGGGGTTAGCAATTGTTCTACGTGCCGACTTTAGTCCTAAATCCGAGGACTAAAGTCCTTACTACGAACTTTAATTTCTTCATCTATTTATTAAATTGCAAATAGGCATCTACGTTCTTTTTTTTTTGATTAATCTTTTGATTCTTAAACAAGTTATTTTTTCCATCGATATTATGAACAATTCCAATCCCCGCGATATGCAGATCGCCCCGATTGCGACCGATACTAAGTTGATTAAAGCTCGCAGTTGGACGCGCTTACGATTTGAAATTGAATATGCATTGGCTAAGGGTAGTACTTCTAATTGCTATTTAATTGAAGGTGATAAAACTGCAATTATCGATCCTCCTCCGGAAACTTTTACTCATATTTATATCGAGGCTTTGCAGAGTGTTCTAGATTTGCAAGAGTTAGATTATGTGATTGTTGGACATTTTAATCCCAATCGCGTCGCTACTCTTAAAGCAATTCTAGAACGGGCACCTCAGCTAACATTTGTGGCTTCTGTTCCTGGTGCTGCTAATCTACGTAAGGCTTTTGGCCCAAACCTCAAAGTTATAGAAATGCGGGGTAAGGAAACTCTCGATTTGGGTAAGGGACACGTTTTAAAAGGTATTCCGATTCCGAGTCCGCGCTGGCCTACCGGACTTGCTACTTACGACCCACAAACCCAAGTTCTCTACTCAAATAAACTATTTGGTGCCCATGTCTGCGGTGAAGAAGTATTTGATGAAGACTGGGATATTTTAAAAGAAGATCAGCGCTATTATTTTGACTGCTTGATGGCTCCCCATGCACATCATGTCAAAGCGGCTTTGGAAAAAATTTCCGAAATTCCGGTGAGAATGTATGCTACGGTTCACGGTTCTTTGGTACGCTATGGTTTGATTGAACTCAATAAGGCTTACCAACAGTGGAGCGTTTCTCAAACAGAACGCGAAGTTACCGTTGCCTTACTTTACGCTTCAGCTTACGGTAATACTTCAACTTTAGCTCAAGCATTTGGCTTGGGTTTAACTAAAGGTGGGGTAGCTGTTGAGTCTATTAACTGCGAATTTGCCGACCCAGATGATATCCGCACTGCCATTGAAAAGTCGGATGGTTTTATCATCGGCTCTCCTACCATCGGCGGTAACGCTCCTACTCCGATTCATACTGCTTTGGGTATTGTTCTTTCAGTTGGTGATACTGGTAAACTTGCTGGCGTATTTGGCTCCTACGGTTGGAGTGGCGAAGCATTCGATTTAATTGAAGGCAAGCTAAGGGATGCAGGATTTCAATTTGGCTTCGATACCTTTAAAGCTAGATTCAAACCATCTGATAAAACCCTTAAAGAATGCGAAGAAACAGCAACCGACTTTGCTCAAACCTTGAGAAAAGCCCGCAAACTACGTATACCTCAACCCACTGCAACTCCAATGGAACAAGCCGTTGGACGTATCGTTGGTTCTGTTTGCGTACTTACAGCCAAACAGGGAGAAGTTACCACCGGAATGTTGGGTAGTTGGGTGTCGCAAGCTACATTCGATCCGCCAGGAATTAGTTTAGCGATCGCCAAAGATAGAGCGGTTGAAACGCTGCTTTATCCTGGAAGTAAGTTTGTTTTAAATATTATCGGTGAAGACAATCAACAAGATTACGTTAAGCACTTCCGCAAAACTTTTGCTCCCGGTGAAGATCGTTTTTCCAGTTTCCCCACAACATCAGCTGATAATGGTGGCATCATCCTCACCGATGGTATAGCCTACATCGAATGTTCTGCAAGCAAGCGTATGGAATGCGGCGACCACTGGGTAATATATGCAACAGTTGACAATGGTAAATTATTGCAAGCAGATACAGTAACTGCTATCCACCGTCGCAAAGCTGGAAACCATTATTAACAGTTAGCAGTTAGCAGTTAGGAGTTAGGAGTTAGAAAGTTTATATTTCTCCTTCTCCCCATCTCCCCCTCCGGGTTGCGCCACTTGCTACAAGTCGGGGAACCCGCCCAACGCAGTGGCTGTGCGATCTCCCCATCCCCTTGTCTCCCCTCCCCAACCCTTTCCTGATTCCAGGGGAGGGCACTTTTATGTGGGCAAGGTTTTACAAATTAATCCGGACAATACCATACCACTACATGAACAGTTAACTGGTCACTGTTCCCTGTTCCCTATTCCCTATTCCCTAGTCACCACTAGCTATGTTGCTTAATATACATACAATTATTTTCTGGCAACCGCAAAATAATGGAAGTTCTATTATGTATAAAGGTGTTGTAAGTGGCTCTGTCAGCGATTCATGTTTCCGCAATTGTTCGCAGGTCAACTGTATACAGATTGTGTAAGGTTTAACTATTAAATAACTAGTAGCATTTAAAAAAATGCCTGCTATCCAAACAACGGTTTAAATTATTGGCTCTTGTTATGAATCCAGAAAAAAACAAAAACAAACTAAAGTTCCCTTTTTGGCAGTATCTCAACCAACCATTGTTTAATGAAAAACTTATATTAAATCCCCATACCTTTGCCTACGTTTACAGAATAGAGCTTTTAGAGCGCTGTTGGGGCAGAGAATGCGATGCTAAGGGGCAATCCAGAGGCGGTGCATAAGCTAATTCTGTCTTCTTAGGATGGTTTTATGGCGCTTCGGGAAAGATTTATGAGTTACGAGTTAACAAAATTTTATTTGAATAGGCTAATTTTCGTTTTTGGGTTTCCAACATTTTAATTTTACTTTCAGCCTGATAAAATCGCCTCATCCCAAGGATGGGGCTTTTTTGTGGGGATAAGCTCGCGAAGGGAATCTTAGTTAAGTATTCAAAAACTTCTATTAGCAATATTTTTTACCCTGGATTTCTTTTGATTTTGATAACTTTATCCAGAATATAACCGATAATTTGAGGCTGAATTTGATGTCTTTTAGGTAGATTACTTAAAAACAATCAAACTATTCATACATTTATTTTCTGCTAAAAAAGTAATAATTACCACAAACAACACTGAGGATATGCTGATGGACTTTAAGAAATCTTTAAATAATGGGAATTGGGAATAGGGGATGGGGCATTGGGAAATGAATCAGGTCACAATTTCAATGCGGATACGAAATTTAATATATTTATCGCCAACAAACTATAGTGTATATGACATTCCTGCGTTACTCTGGATAACACTTACGGTGTTTGAGAAAGGTTGAAAGCCTATGTCCTTCGTCCCTTTACACATTCATAGCGATTACAGTTTGCTTGATGGTGCGTCTCAGTTGCCTCCTTTGATCGATCGCGCCATCGAATTGGGAATGGAGGCGATCGCCTTAACCGATCACGGGGTGATGTATGGTGCTGTTGAGTTAATTAAAATTTGTCAGAAAAAGAATTTTAAGCCGATTATCGGCAATGAAATGTATATTATTAACGGCGATATCACGAAACAGGAACGCCGTCCTCGTTACCATCAGGTTGTTTTAGCGAAGAATACTCGGGGTTATAAAAATTTAACTAAGTTAACTACTATATCTCATTTAGAAGGGGTGCAGGGTAAGGGGATTTTTTCGCGTCCCTGTATAAATAAGGAATTATTAAAGCAGTATCACGAAGATTTAATTGTTACCAGCGCTTGTTTGGGTGGAGAAATACCCCAAGCGATAATGAGCGGTAGACCGGATGCAGCACGAACAGTGGCTAAATGGTATCAAGATGTATTTGGTGAAGATTATTATTTAGAAATTCAAGACCACGGTTCTCAAGAAGACCGAGTTGTAAATGTAGAAATTGTCAAAATTGCGCGGGAATTAGGAATTAAGCTGATAGCAACAAACGATTCTCACTATATTTCTTGTAACGATGTAGAAGCCCACGATGCTTTGTTGTGCATCCAAACTGGGAAGAAGATTTTTGAAGATAAAAGAATGCGTTACAGCGGTACGGAATATCTGAAATCTGCCGAGGAAATGAAGCAGTTATTCCGCGACCATTTACCGGAAGATGTAATAGAAGAAGCTGTTACAAATACGTTAGAAGTTGCCGATAAAATTGAACCCTATAAAATTTTAAGTCCACCTAGAACTCCTCATTTTCCGATTCCATCCGGTCATACAGCCGATACTTTTGTAGAAGAAGTAACATGGCAGGGACTTTTAGACAAGTTAAATCGGAAATCTCGTAACGAGATAGATAATACCTATAAAGAAAGGCTGAAATATGAATTAAAAATGATTCAGGAGATGGGTTTTTCTGAATACTTTTTAGTTGTGTGGGACTATATCAAATTTGCTCGTGACAATAACATTCCCGTGGGACCGGGAAGAGGTTCGGCGGCTGGTTCTTTGGTAGCATACTCGATGGGAATTACCAATATTGACCCCGTACATCATGGATTGTTATTCGAGCGTTTCTTGAATCCAGAAAGAAAATCCATGCCTGATATTGATACGGATTTTTGTATAGAAAGTCGTGATAAAGTTATTGATTATGTAACTAGTCAATATGGGGAAGATAAGGTTGCTCAAATTATTACTTTTAACAGATTGACTTCCAAATCTGTATTAAAAGATGTTGCTAGGGTGTTAGATATTCCTTACGGGGAAGCCGATAAAATGGCGAAATTGATTCCCGTAGCTAGGGGTAAACCGGCTAAGTTGAAAAAGATGATTGCCGACGATACGCCGGAACCGGAATTTAAAGAAAGATACGATAACGATCCAGCGGTGAAACACTGGATAGATATGGCAATTCGTATCGAAGGAACCAACAAAACCTTCGGAGTTCATGCTGCGGGTGTGGTAATTTCAGCGGAACCTTTAGATGAAATTGTACCATTACAAAGGAATAACGATGGTTCTGTAATTACCCAATATTACATGGAAGATATAGAATCGATGGGTTTGTTAAAAATGGACTTTTTGGGTTTAAGAAACCTAACCATGATTGATAAAACCATCGATTTAATCCAAAAAAAAATTGGTGGCAGAAGAATAGATCCCTACGAGATAACTGCTCACGAAAGAAAAGCCCAAAAAGTATTAGCGAGAGGTGGGGAAACAGCTAAACTTCCTAACGATGTCAGAAAGACTTATGAATTATTAGAAGCAGGAGAATTAGAAGGAATATTTCAATTAGAATCTTCAGGAATGCGGCAAATTGTAAGAGATTTGAAACCTTCCAATATAGAAGATATTTCCTCAATTTTAGCGCTTTATCGACCGGGACCATTAGACGCAGGATTAATTCCTCACTTTATCGATAGAAAACACGGTAGAGAACAAATAGCATACCAAGCCAATGTTTTAGAACCGATTCTTGATGAAACTTACGGAATTATGGTTTATCAAGAGCAAATCATGAAAATTGCTCAAGACATGGCTGGTTATTCCTTGGGACAAGCCGATTTGCTGCGGCGTGCGATGGGTAAAAAGAAAGTATCAGAAATGCAGAAACATCGCGAAATTTTTATTGATGGTTCTGCAAAAAATGGTGTTAGCAAACAAATTGCTGAAGCATTATTCGATCAGATGATTAAATTTGCTGAATATTGCTTGAGTTACGACACCGAAGTTTTAACTGAAGAATATGGTTTGATGCCAATAGGTAAAATAGTTGAAAATAAAATTGAATGTACCGTGTTTAGCGTCGATCAAAATGGGAATGTTTATAGTCAACCCATCGCACAATGGCACAATCGCGGAATGCAAGAAGTTTTTGAATACGAATTAGAAGATGGTTCGATAATTAGAGCAACTAAAGATCATAAATTTATGACAGTTGACGGCGAAATGTTGGCGATTGATGAGATTTTTGCAAGGGATTTGGAGTTGAAGCAAGTCAAAGGATTTTAGATTTTAACAACGGATGCTTTTGTTTTAGATTTTGGATTATTTAGGTGTAGGGTGTGTGACTAGGGTGTTGACTTTGATAGGATTTCCGCGCTTAAAATTCATACAGCTTTTATGCCACACCATCTCCCGCCCTCACCCCGCCCTGAAGGGCACCCCTCTCCCAAGTTTGGGAGAGGGGTTGGGGGAGAGGGATTTATCTTTAATAAGAACACGTTTTTTGCATGAATTTTTAACCTCTAAAAAGGTACAAAGTCAACAGCCTAGTGTGTGACGTTGGAGAAAATTTTGATCGCGTCATGCACCGACGATAATTTATGGTAAAGATATTAAACCGCAGAGGCGCTGAGAGGATGCGCGGGGAAGTCACAAATAAGACCGATTTTCGAGATCCCCCTAAATCCCCCTTAGAAAGGGGGACTTTAACCCCCCTTTTTAAGGGGGGAAGGGGGGATCGAAGCAATAATTGAGTTAAGAAGGATACTTTTGAAAGATCCTCTGAGCAAGATAAAATAGAGAGAATTCGGATTTTAAGTTTAATTTTAAGTTTAATATAAATTCTAATGTCAACCAACGATAAAACAGCTTACAAACAACAGCTATTAACCGACTTTAATTCCAGAACTAATTACGATAATGGTAGATTTTATCAAGCGATTGCCAATCGGTTAATTGAATTTGCGAATTTACAAAACGGACAAAAAATATTAGATATAGCGACGGGTACCGGTATAGTTGCGTTGAATGCTGCCCAAAAAGTTGGGAGCCAAGGAAAGGTTATCGGTGTTGATATCTCTGCGGGAATGTTAAACAATGCCAAACAAAAGTTAGCTGAAACTAATTTGCAAAATGTTGAATTTATCGAAGCAGATGCGGAAACTGTCTTATTTAGCGACAATAGTTTTGATGCTGTATTATGTTCTTTAGCTGTTTGTTATTTAACCGATATTCCCGCAGCTTTGCGAAATTGGCATAGATTAATCAAAAAAGATGGATTTGTAGCCTTTAATGTCTGGGAGGAAAACGCTTTCCCACCTTCTGTTTTATTCAGAGAAGTTGCAGGCAGGTATGGTATAAATATTCCCAATCCTAACGCGCCGATGGGAACAACTGAAAGACGCAATAAATTATTACGCGAAATAGGTTTGAGAGATATTCAGATAGAAACCGAGCAGTTTGGTTGGTATTTTCAGATAGATGATAGCGCAATTGAAGGTAGTTGGCGGGGAAATTCAAAAAACGTTTTCGGCTATCAAGTATTTCAGCTTTCAGCAGATAAATTAGAGCAATGTAAAGCTGAATATGCTAGAGAAATGCGGAATCTACCAACAACAGAAAAAGGCGTTTGGTGCGATGCGCCGATATTTTTTATCCGGGCAGTTAAATAGAAATGCAGTAAAATCAGCTTCTTGCCCTTACCAATTACCCATTACCGATTACCTATTTACTTGGTACACTTTCGCTTTAAACTAATAACCGTGAGCAGTGAGCAGTTAAGAGTTAGGAGTTGAGTTTTAAGAATGGAATCCGAAAGACTTTCAGCGATTGAAGTTGTAAGCGGAAATCTAATTCCCGTTGCTTACAAACCTCCAATTATTTCGGGTGCTTCAAGTTGGGAAGATATTTCAGTTGAGCAACATCATTTACCAGCTTTTGAATCTCCGGAAATTTGTTTGCAGCAACATAGCATTGCTATTCAACTTGGTAGTAGTTATCAAATAGATTGGCGTTTAGCAGGAGGAAAACTACATACTACTCAAATGAGAAAAGGTGTAATTGGTATTACTCCTAAAAGTGTTCCAACTCAAGCACGCTGGTTTGAAGATGTTGATTTTTTATTAATATCTCTTAATTCAAATCTTTTTCATAAAGTATACGGTGATTCCATTGATTGCGATTCTATTGAAATTATTCCCCAGCGAGGTGTTGATGATTCGCAAATTTTCCATTTGGGAATGGCTTTGAAGGGAGAAATTACGGCAAGATGTCCATCTGGTAATATTTTTGCTGAATCAATTGCAACTGCTTTAGCTATTCGTATTCTGAAAAATTATTCTTCAGTTAATATAAAAATTACTAAATCCGAAATTCAACTTTCCCAGCAACAATTACAGCAAGTAATTGATTACATCCATGACAATTTAGCGCTGAAGTTAAGTTTAAAGGAGCTTGCAATTTTAGTAAGTATGAGTTCTTATAATTTTTGTCGCTGGTTTAAAAATTCAATGGGTATCTCTCCACATCAATATATTATTCAATGTCGGATTAAACGAGCAAAGTATTTACTTGCCTATACTAAATTACCTTTAGTTGACATAGCATTAAATATTGGTTGCTCCAGCCAAACTAATTTTACTGTTTTGTTTCGTAAGCATATGGGAATTACACCCAGAGCGTATAAAAATCAATTTTGAAATTGCCCTAACGCACCGCAAAATTATGATAATAACAATACGTTACGAATAATTTATTTGTAGGGTGTGTTACGGCGCGAATAATTTTGTTGGAGATTACAATTTTGAAATTGCCGTAACGCATCACGAGATTATGGTAAAAACGATACGTCACAAATAAATCATAATTGATTGCAAGATTTCAATATACTTCGGAGCAAGTTTTCAGAAGACAACTATATTGCTTGCTGTTTATATTTAGCTTTAACCAACACAGGGATAAAAAATCGTGAATAATTCCCAATACGAGAAACAGTATAAACAGCAGGTAACTGATTTTTTCAATCAACGAACTAAGTATGATGATGATTTCCGCTTTCGTTTAGCGCTTGCTTTAGTGGATTTAGTACAGCTTCAGAAAGGACAGAAAATATTAGATGTCGCAACTGGTACCGGAATTGTGGCAATGGCAGCTGCCGAAATCATCGGCAATCAAGGAAAAGTAGTCGGTGTGGATATCTCTTCTACTATGCTAAATCAAGCACGAGAAAAGATTGAGCAAGCTGGTTTGCAAAATATTGAATTGATTGAAGCTGATGCGGATTATGTAAACTTTGAAGATAAAAGTTTTGACGCAATTTTTTGTTCTTCCGCTTTCGTCTGGTTGAGTGATATTCCGAACAACCTACAAAAATGGTATCGTTTTCTTAATAAAGGCGGTGCGTTGGCTTTCTCTTGTTTTTCAGAAACATCTTTTATGACACCAATTATTATTCAAGCTTGTGAAGCAGCTTGCGGAATTTCTCTACCAAATATTAATGCACCTTTGGGTACTCCCGAAAAATGCCGTGATTTATTACAAAAAGTTGGTTTTCAAAGAATTTCTATCACTACCCAACAATTTGGTAGTTACATTAGCCTTAATGATGCGAAATCCTGGAATGGGAATTGGTTTCATCCTCGAAGTAATCCTTTAAAAGAACTTTCACAGATAGAATTAAAACATTGTAAAGCAGAATATGAGGCAGCTATTGAAAACTTAGCTACAGATAAAGGTGTTTGGAATGATAAGACAACTTTTTTTGTCGTTGCACATAAAGATTAAATAAGAATAAGACTAAATCAATTCAATATCCAACAACGTGCTTCGCATCTGTCTTCAAAAGTAAAACACTTGACTTTTACACCTGCAACAAGCAAACTTTTCATAGTTTCAAGACTTTGAATTAATTTTTGATCGATTACTATCACTTCTTTTTCAAATTTGTGAAACTGACTTAAAGTAAATTCTAATTCTTTCAGTAAAGTTTCTAGCGAAAAACCTTCAATACCTTGAATCTCAACATATATCCGTAAAAACTCGTAATGCACCTCTACTTCACTAATAAAATTTTTCACTAATTCAAAGTCTTTAGTCTTTACATTTCCTTTGATTGAAACACCTATAACGTTGTTAGCATCCATTGATAGCAGCTTGATCATATTCTCTCTCCAAAAAAATAATTTATATATAAGCTCTGTTTAAAATGACACTATAGTCTTATGCTTTATTAGCACATTTACTAATGTATTTAAAGTTACTTCATAGTAAATTTAATTTCGTATTCAATTTGAACATACAAACACAACATATATGACAATCCTACTTTTCCTACTACCTCGTCTTGTATATATATGGGGTTTAAATAATTAGCTTATGCAGTTGTAGATGCTTTTACCCGTACAAATTGAGTCTGACTGTATAGATGCTTTAAGGTAACTATTTGATAGTAAGACTTGAATTAATTAATTAATCTAATTAAAATACTTGATAAAAGAGATTTTGTAAATGTCTAATTATACAAAACTTAATAAATATAAGCAGCAAGTAGCTGATTACTTCAATGCTAGAAGCAATTATGATGGTAGTGACTTTGTAAACCGTCGTGCCAATCATTTTTTAGAGTTATTACCATTAGAAAAAGGATATAAAGTACTTGATATTGCAACTGGTACGGGTTTAATTGCGATTCCTGCGGCTGAAATTGTAGGTATACAGGGTAAAGTTGTCGGAGTTGATATCGCTGCTGTTTTACTCAAACAAGCACAAAAGAAAATTGATGCCTTAAATTCAAGAAATATTGAGTTAATTGAAGTAGACGCAGAATACCTGAACTTTAAAGAAAATAGTTTTGATGCTGTTTTATGTTGTTCCGCTCTTATGGTTTTTAAAAATATTCCTGCTGCCTTCAAAGATTGGTATAGTTTTCTAAAACCAGGTGGAATCGTCGCTTTTAATGCTTATGCGGAAACTTCTTTGATGACACCTGCAATTATTCAATCTTGTTCTAACTGTGGTATTTCTCTACCGAATATACACGAGCCTTTAGGTACCGTGCAAAAATGCGAAAACCTTTTAACAGAAGCTGGATTTGATAATATTGAAGTTACAACCGAGCAATTTGGTAAATATATGTTGGTTGATGATGCGAAGAAGATTTTCGATGGAAGTACTTGGATTCATCCTGAAAACCCTTTATTGCAACTTCCCATAGAAAAAAAAGAACAATTAAAAGCTGAATTTGCCCGCATTATTGAAGGTTTGGCTACAGATAAAGGCGTTTGGCATGATATTACAAGCTTCTTTGTATTAGCGCGGAAATGAATTGCAAAGCCGTATAAGTGATGCGAATTAATAGTTATAAAAGAGGGAGTAGTTAAGAAAGATGAGATTAGTTTCTGAATGTTAGTTATAGAAAGCACTACTTTAATATTTCAAACACAGAAACGTTATTGACTCAGGATTTACGCAACCGCAACGATAAATTAAGTATTTCAGCCGTTTAGATCCCCCCAACCCCCCTTATAAAGGGAGGCTTTACGTAAATCCTATTCCCTATTCCCTATTCCCTACTCTTAACTCCTAACTTTCTACTCCCAACCGTTTTAAAATATGTTCGCCTACACGTATTGCATTGGCAATAATTGTTAATGTAGGATTAACCGCAGCACTAGAAGGGAAAAAGCTACCATCGACTACATATAAATTATCAACATCGTGGGTGCGACAACTAATATCTAAAACTGAAGTTTTCGCATCTTCTCCAAAGCGACAAGTACCGCATTGATGACCAACTTCTTTTATAGTCAGTTTTTGGGCAGAATATAATGAAAAATCATGCCAATTGCCTGGGGTATTAGTTGATTTTAAAACTTGTACCCAACGCTTGATTAATCTTTGAAATGGCACTTCGTTATTACGGGTATATTCGAGAAATATTTTATCTTGATGAATCCGCACCCGGTTATTAAGGTTTGGTAAATCCTCTGTCATCAAAAACCATCCCACGGTATGTTTGGCAATATTTTTAGCTATAAATTTGGGGATGAATAATGGTGCATCCTCTTCAATCCTTTCTTCTGGAATATTGCCTAATAATTGTACGCTACCCATTGGATAATGAAAATCTTTTTCTCCCCAATAAAAATCATTTAAACCGATAGTTTTTTGAAAGTTAGTATGATTTTTTTTGCTGGATAAGGCTGCTACTACACCAAATTTATGCGCCATATAATTACGTCCTACCAGATCGGAACTATTAGCCAATCCATTCGGATGTTTATCGTTAGCAGACTTCAATAACAGTACCGCAGAATTGATCGCACCGCAGGAAACCACAACGATATTAGCGCTGAAATGATAGAGCTTTCCTAAAATATCCGCTTCTACGCTACTTACCTCTGTTCCCGATGGATTGGTATGTAATTTTATAACTTTGGCTTGAGTAATTAAAGTTACATTACTGTGATCGATCGCCGGACGTACACCGTTGATATCAGCGTCAGCTTTACCATCAACCAAGCAAGGAAAACCATCGCAAGTATTGCAGCGAATACAGTTGCTAGCCCATGATTTTTTTTCGTTTAACTTTAGTCCCAAGGGTAAATAAAATGGATGCAAACCCTTATCTTTAAGCTTTTCGTTGATTGTCTGAATATAGGGTTCGTGGGTGATGGGGGGAAATGGATAATCGCTGTTTACCTCTGGTTCGGTAGAGTCCAAACCGCGCTTACCGTGAACTTCATACATTTGCTCTGCACGAGTATAGTAATCGGCGAAATCTTGGTATTTTAGCGGCCATTCCGGAGAGATACCATCATGATGCACGACGTTTTCAAAATCGCGATCGCGCAATCTGAACAGAGCGCTACCGTAAAATTTAGTATTACCACCGACGTTGTAATGGGTTACGGGATGAATGGGTTTACCCTGTTTGTCGTACCAAATTTCGTGGGTGCGGTAACAATCCTTGCGAAATATTTCTGTTGCATTCCAATTAGCCTTTTCTTTAGGTAAAAAACTACCTCTTTCTAAAATTAATATTTTCTTACCACTTGCAGCTAAAACTCTGGCTAAAGTACCACCACCAGCACCAGTGCCAATAATAATTGCATCGTAATCAGCCATTTTTGTGTTGTTTTGAAAAGTCATTATGTAAGATATAGATAAAGTGGGGAAAATTCCCTTTATTTAAACAATTGAGATTAATTTATCTCTATTTGAATTCAGATATTGCACCATTCTCATTTAGTTGTCAAAATCTCCTTGGAATTAATTGATGCGGCTAATAGCTCAAGTAAATTTTTGATTCAGTCGTATTTATCTCAAATCTTGCACCAATGTCGTTAAGCTTATATGCCCGCCAAACGTACTAAAAATCTTGCCTAGTATTCTTTAGAAGACTTTGTATGTGAGCCTGGGAATTTATTCCAAGGTAGTTGTTGAAAATGGTGCAAGATGTGAAATTTATAGGACTTCGTTTATTAGCCTGGGAATTGCATTCTCTGGCGGTTTTGAAAATCCTATAAGACAGTCTAAATAAAGATATATTTTGTTAAAATCTCGTTACCATGAAGTTAGTTTTTCATGAAATGGTAGTTATTTGAGACATTTTAATTAATAATATCGCCCCCTTTTATTAAACAGTTATCGACTTCAATAGACCTGTAGTGAACATCAACTATACATCAACTAAAACACCTTGATAAATGGTTTTAATTTTGCACATCAACATTCTTTATCCACAGATCACAATTAATGAAACTCGTAATGTAATTATCTAACAATAATGATGCCATGCCATTGATAAAAAAATGTATTTATAGATGCTTAAAATGATTTACATTGGTAAATGCTTGCAATAATTTATTTGATCGTAAGAAGGAAGCCTGCTGCTATATATTTAAGTCTTTGTCCGATCGTTAAAGTGTTTTGAAAGCAACCCAAATAGAAGCCATAACATATCTTCTTAATTACTTTATTACAACTTTATATTACAAGAACAGTAAGAATACTTAGCCTTGATACTGATTTACCCTTTGTTCTCCTTTATTCTCCGTAAAATCCTCATTTTGTTTTTGCTAAAAATAGATTTGATACATTTATAAAAAAGCTAAATCCTTTGTAAAATCTGACTTAGGTAGTTTTATAAACTTACTTAACCTTTTCCGGAAGGTTATCATTACATAATGTTGTTAAAAATACTGTAAAGCGGCAAATATTATGTCAGCAAGTATAAATGTTAAGAAAACAAATCGTTTTATAGATCCAGCGCTTTATGTTGCTTTGGGTGCTACAGGCTTAATTTTTATAGCATTAATTGCATCTGGATTTTTTGAAAGAGTGCTTTTTTCTAAAACTTAATTAATAACTTTTCACTGAAATAATGGAAGCGAATAATCTATCTAACATCGGGGAAAGTACTGTCAAGGATAGTTATTCTTTAAGCAGTACTCAACGTAAATTATTACTGGCTGCGGCGGCTGTTTCTTCTGGTTGCGGACTTGCCGTGGAGTTACTTTTAGGTACTTTAGCTAGCTATTTGGTGGGAAACCAAGCTCTTGCTTTCGGTATTGCTATCGGTGTATTCCTAGCGGCAATGGGTGCTGGTTCTTACTTGAGTCGGTTTATTGCACCTAAAATGGAAGGTCGATTGCTGCAACGTAAATTGTTGTTGGCTTTCGTTGGCGTGGAATTGGCGATCGCACCTCTAACAGCTTTACTACCTCTGGGTTTGTTCGCTTTGTTCGTCATGAATAGTTCGATTTGGCTGGGGTTATTCTTAGTAACGATTTTGCTGGGAATACTCGCTGGTTTGGAAGTGCCAATTTTGACGCGCATTCTGGAAATGGAGGAAGGGGTGCGGGAAGCGTTGGCTGGTGTGTTGGCGCTGGATTATGTGGGAGCGCTTTTCGGCTCTTTGGCTTTTCCGGTGATTTTACTACCGATGTGCGGAATGTTTCCTACTGCTTTTATTTTGGGTGCATTACCGGCTTTGATGGTGTTTTTAATTGGACGGAATTTTTCCCATTTACGCCGTTGGAGCTATATCGGTTTAGCTTTGGGTATAATGCTTTTAGCTCTCGCACCTGCAACCATTCCCATTAGTAATAAATTAGAAAATAACTTATATTCAGCACCTATAGTTAAAAGAATACAGTCTCCCTATCAAAGAATTGTATTAACTCGTAAAGGTAAAGACGCTAGATTGTTTCTCAATGGTGACTTGCAACTATCCACCATAGATGAATACCGCTATCACGAAGGGTTAGTACATCCGGCGATGAGTGCAACACCCGATAAAAAGCGGGTTTTGGTGTTGGGTGCTGGGGATGGAATGGCAATCAGAGAAGTACTGAAATGGAAAGAAGTTGAAAAGGTAGTATTAATTGAATTAGATCCGGAAGTAGTTAAATTAGCAAGCCATCATCCGCAATTAAAAGCCGTAAACGGTAACTCCTTAAAAGATGCTCGTGTAGAAGTAATCAACGCCGATGCATTTTTAAGCGTACCCAAACTTAAAGACAGCTTCGACGTAATTATTGCAGACTTTCCCGACCCAGACCAAGATGCACTTGCAAAACTTTACTCGGAAGGTTTTTATCGACGTTTGTTAGGAAGACTTACAGATAAAGGCGTTTTCGTCACGCAAGCATCAAGCTCATTTTTTGCTCCTAAAGTTATTGCTTGTATCGCCGCGACACTTGGAGAAGTAGGATTAAAAGTGAATCCTTATACCGTAGACGTTCCCAGTTTTGGGCCTTGGGGTTTTGTTTTAGCATCGCGTTATGAATTAAACTCAGAAAAACTACAGCTTCCCGTAGAAACGCGCTTTTTAACAGAAAGCTTATTACATCATTTATTTGAACTACCAAAAGATATAGAGTTAGGAAACGTCGAAATAAATCGACTTTCCCATCCGGTAATCGTTGGTTATCAAATGAAAGCAAGATGGTTGAATTATTAATAATTGATAATTGGTAATTGGTAATTGATCGATAGTTACGCAAAGCCCCCCAAATTAGCGGGGGGTTGGGGGGATCTTAGAGTTGGGAATGCCTGCTTTTTGGTTGCGGTTGCGTAAATCCTGTTGATAATTGATCATTGGTAATTGATAAAAAATAGCTTATTAACGTAATTAAAAATATTGTAGAGTCAAGAAAAGTCCTTACTTTAAGCATTAAGCAACTTCTCCTATGAATACTGCACCCCTTAGCTGGCAAGAATTAGAAACCCTCACAGACTATCAAATAGATCCCGTAAATGGCCCCACCAACGCTAAAGCCAGGTTGCGCTTATTTGGACATCTTGAATCTGATGTGCGGGTAACGCTTTACCGTGATAATCACGCTTGGTGCCCTTACTGTCAAAAAATTTGGTTATGGTTAGAAGAAAAACAAATTCCCTACCGCATCGAAAAAGTAACAATGTTCTGCTATGGCGAGAAAGAAAGCTGGTACAAACGTAAAGTACCATCGGGAATGCTGCCTGCGATCGAGTTAGATGGGCGAATTATCAAAGAAAGCGATGACATTTTAATCGCTTTAGAAAAAGTTTTTGGCCCGTTGAATCAAGGAATGAAAGACAGCGCCGTGCTTCCTCTACGTCAATTAGAAAGACTTTTATTTAGAGCTTGGTGTAGTTGGCTGTGCTACCCAGCAAGTTCTTCTCGACAAGAACAACGCAACCGCGAACAATTTATACAAGTAATAGCTCAAGTTGAAAAGGCTTTAGCAAGCACTCCAGCCCCTTACTTTTTAGATGAATTTGGCATCGTTGACGTTATCTTTACACCTTATGTAGAACGGATGAATGCCAGCCTTTACTACTACAAAGGTTATTCAATGCGGGAAGAAAATCCTCGTTTTAGCGCATGGTTTGACGCAATGGAAACTCGATCTACCTATCGCGGTACCCAAAGCGACTTTCATACTCACGTACACGATTTACCGCCACAGATGGGAGGCTGTTGGGAAAACGGCGAACCTCAAATGCGGATCAATAAAGTGCGGGTAAATAACGGCCCTTGGTTTGGGCTACCAGATGTTGGTTATCCAGAACCCGAAAACTCTCGCGAGGAAGCCCTGCAAAATATGCTTAAACATCATACCAATATTATCCGAGTCAACCCCGCCGAAGATAAATTATTTGAGGAAGCATTACGTTGTGCTTTAACAAACATGATGACTGGTAAAGACTGCGTACCTCCACAGGGTTCTGATGTTGGTTTACGATATTTGCGCGATCGCATTAACGTACCCCGTGATATGTCCATTTATGCAGCCAAGCATTTAAGGGAATCCCTGGAAAAAACCGCAGCCCTCGCCGGTGATGGACAGCCAGAACCCCTTCCCACCAGGCATAGAAGAGATCAAAACCCATTGAATTTTGCCATGAAATAGAATTCCGCTACCCCCTCTTCCCCCTCTCCCCCCTCTATCTATAAAAAAAACTAAAACGAAAAAACATTATGACACTACTAATCTGGCTAGGAGTTATTGTAATAGTCGCAGGTGGAGCTTATTTACTAGTGCTTCAACAGCGAGGTGCATTACCTGGTAGTAAACCGAAAGAATTACCGTCGCTCAAACGCAATGTATTTAATTTACAAATCGGCGATATTGTTCAACATATGGGTATTGATTGGGTAGTAGAAGGGAAACTTACCTATACAGTTGATGAGTATTCCTGGTGTGAATATATGCTGCAAGATAATAATGACATTCGATGGTTGAGCGTGGATGAAGATGACATGGTAGAAGTTGCGTTACTCGAAGCTACCGATCGATTAGATATTAGCGAAACACCACCACCTAAAAAATTAACTTTTGCGGATGAAAATTATAAATGCGTTGACTCTGGGATTGCGAGTATGACTCGTGAAGGTACCGTACAGAGACGTAAAGCTTCACGCTGTCAATACTTTGATTACGAAGGTTCTAATGATAAAGTGCTTTCAATTGAACTTTGGGATGGAGAAACCGAAGTTACTGTAGGTAATAAGATAAATCCTCGTTCTTTGACTATTTTACCTGGTGATGGGAATCGGGTTTATGGATTGTGAAAAAGTAAAAATTCGTAGTAAGGGCTTTAATCCTTGGATTTAAAGCTAAAGCCATTACTTACGAATAAAAAAACATATTTAATTGAAAGTTAATTTTCGGAATATATAGATTGAAGCTTGTATAAAAAACTATCCCCAGCTAAAGTTAAAATTTAATTTAACGGAGGCTGATAATCTATCTTTTATCTTTAATAAATAACAAAGCTAAACCCCATGAAAAAGTCTATCTTCACAACTGCATTATTAATTGCTTCTTTATTAATGGTTAGTTGTAATAACGTTAAAGCAGATAATTCTGACACCAATAATCAACTTCCAACTGATAATTCCGAAGTAGTTTCATCTGAGAACAAGCAAACAGATAATTCCGAAGTAGATTCAGTTGATGAAGATAGAACAGAAGATTCTACTTCAACTAGTGATAATCAAGATTCTAACACTACAAAAAACCCAGTTAAAAATGTTTCTACAACTCCCAAAGCAGGAGAGGGACAGCCAAAAGTTGGGACTATTAAAGAGATAGTTCAAGGTGATTTAGCTTGCTACGTAACTTTAATCGACGAAAAAGGAAAAGAGCATAATATTAGTGCTGATTTTGATATCTGTCCTCAAAAAGAACAATTTATTAATAAAAAAGTTAAACTCAGCTACGACATCTTAAACTTCAACGACTGTGAAAGTATTGAACCTTGCGGAAAGACGAAAAAAGAATCCGCAATTGTGAAAATGGAAGTAATTGGTGGTTCTAAAACTGGAAAATCTTCTGGAGATACTCAAACTCTAAGTAACGGTGAATGGACTATCAAAATTAGCAATTACGATTCTTGGAACGGTGTTAATAATACCGGGAACGTTAAATATTACGGTTGCGATTCTAAAGGGAATTGTCTTGAACTTACAGATGGTAAAGTTGTTTGTCGGGATGGTTTGTGTGCAACTGGTTGGAAAAATGGAGAATATAATTACGCTATAGAAAGTGCGATTACTGAAGATGGAAACGATACTCAAGGTTCAACTTTAACAGTTCGTCAAAATGGTAAAGTTATTTTGAGAGCAGAAGGATTAAAGCAAGTTTAATAATTAATTAATCAAATAATAGTTTAAAGCAGTAGCCATTGATCGGAACTACTGCTTTTTTATCTTATTAAGACTGTTCTACTTCTTCCACAGACAAACTAAGTGCTTGTGCAATCTGTTCTACACTTAATCCCATTTCTCGCAGTTGCGGTATAGCATTTAATCTTGCTTTTCCTTCGGAATCAGCGCGTTGTTGTTCGGAATCAGCGCGTTGTTTTTCTGCTTCTTGTGGCAATAAAACTAAATTACCATCTGCATCGTAAAACCTCAGCCAAACAGCATTATCATCTTCAACAATGCCATTCCAAGTACCCAGCCACAAATTTAAATTTTGACACCATAACCATCCCTGGGGATTTGATTCAATTGGTTGGTAGCCATTATCGCTATCTAGGTGCCAACCTTGTAGTGAATTAACTTTAAAAGGATGAAAAACAAAATAATCTTTAGTTTTAAATACCTGTTCGTAAAGTTGTTTTTTCTCACCAAAATCCTGACTTTCGGTTGAGTCGGAAAGTAACTCAACAATCATATCTGGATAACGTCCATTTTCTTCCCATACTACCCAACCCAAACGTGTTGGATCTGATGGTACATCTAGTGCAACAAAAAAATCTGGGCCTTTAAAATCCCGGTTTCTGGCTTGTTTGCTACTGTAATAAACAAACATATTGCCGCCAACAAAAAAGTCGGTACGCTCAGCCCAATAATGTTTGAGCGAACAAATTAACAAATTCATCGCGACGCGGTGACGATTGCTTTCCAAGGGTTCTCCGTCATCAAAAATTAAATCCGTGGGTGGCATAGGGGGTTGCCAATCCAAGGACTCGTCTGTTGGGTTAGAGTATACTTCGGTAGTTTCTACTGACATCAAGTCCTCTGTTGTCTTTTGTGGGACTTCATTTTTAACTTTATTATAAAAGAATTGTGCTTTGTTATTTATGTATTGCTAAAAACGCCAAACATAGCGCTTTGTTAAATTAAACTTTATTTTTATGGAATAGCATTAGTTTACAAGTGTAGATATTGTTACTATGCTTGTAAATTTTGTTGCTATGGTTGCTAATCATCATCAGATAAATAAATCCCTTAATTTCTCCAGTCAAAACCTGCAAGGAATTTCTTTCAAACGTCAAAATCTTACAGGTGCTGACTTTAGCTATACGGATATTAGAGGTGCTGACTTTACACAAGCAAGTTTACAGAATGCAAATTTTAATCATGCTAAAGCAGGGGTACAAAGCAATTGGACAATTATTTTCATAGCTTTCTCATTCTTCCTATCAACACTTTGTCTATTTTCAGCCTGGATGACAGGGGTAATTGTTGCTGAGACGGTGTTTCAGTCATCAAACCCTTTATATGATGGTGTACCCAGCGTCGAAAACAGTATTCCTGGCTTGATTGTTTTAGTAGTGTTAGCAGTTTTTTGTATTACTACCATTAGGCAGGGTTTTATTACAGCTTTGTTAGCTATGGCGGCAATTGGAGGTGCAACTGTCGTTGTATTAGGAACTGTGTTGGGTTTGTACTTCGGTGCAGCAGGCTTAAAAATGATCGGTGCAGGAGCTTGGAGAGCCGCAGCCGCTGGAACTTGGGCCATAATTGCCACTTTTACCGGAGCGATCGCAGTATTTGCATCAACTTTTGAGTCTAAACCAAAGTTTATCGCAGTATTTAAAGTTATAGCTGGTTTGATTGCGATCGCTGTTGCTATAAATGTATTCAAAGCTTCCGATTCTGAAGTAACGGCTTTGAAAATGCCAGCTTTACCAATGGCTATGGGTGTGACAATAATTTTATTATTTATTAGTATTTATACTGGTTGGCGGTGTTTACTAGAAGATCAAAAATTTGCATCAATTCAACAGATAGGACGAGCTTTATTTACTTTTGGTGGTACAAGTTTTCGTGGTGCTGATTTAACAAATGCTGATTTTTCGCAATCAAGTTTAAAATGCACAGATTTACGCAATGCTAAACTAATCTGCACCAGTTTTCATCTCGCGAAAAACCTCAAATTGGCGAGAGTTGACGGTACTATTTTAACTAACCCGAATGTTAGGGATTTAGTTGTTACTCACAGAGGTGTTAATAAATCTTATTTAGGTTGTAATTTCAAGGGTGCGAATTTAGAATATGCAGATTTGAGTGATGCCGATTTTACCGCAGCTGATATCAGTGAAGCAACATTTGCAGGGGCAATTTTATCAAGAGCAAATCTTACTAAAATTCAAGCATTAGGAACTAATTTTCAACAAGTATATTTAACCGCAGCCTGTTTAGAAAATTGGCATATTAACGAAAAAACTCAGCTTGAAAATATCAATTGCGATTATATTTATTTACAAAATCAACAGCAAGAACGTCATCCTCCGAGCGGAATATTTGCCGATGGAGAATTTACAAAGTTGTTTCAAGTTGTTGTAGATACCATTGAATTAATTTTCCGTAACGGTGTAGATTGGGAAGCTTTAATTTTAGCCATTAAAGAAGTATCTACGATAAATAATACAGAAAAGCTGATTATTAATAGTATTGAAAATAAAGGGGACGGCTTTATTGTAGTTAAAGTTCATGTTCCAGAAAACGTAGATAGGGGGAAACTTCATCAAGAGTTAGAACAAAGCTATCAACAACAGCTAAAAATTGTTGAAGCTAGGTATCAAGCAGAATTAGAAGGAAAACAAGCACAAATAGAAATCTATCGTCAGCAATCTGCCGACATGACAGAAATTGCGAAACTATTAGCTCAACAAAGTTCTCATCGTTCTCAAATTCAAGTTAATAAATTAATTATTCTCACCTTGGGAGATGGTAATTTTAATGATGGCTTTCCCATAACGGCTTTGGTTTGCAGCGATGAGCATCCATTACCGATAACCTTTACTGGTAAACTGCCACCAGAACCAAATATTCTGCAACTATATCAGCAATGGCGACAACTTTATGGTTCTCAAAAATGGTTTGGACGTATTACCTTTGACGAAGAAGATTCAGTTACCAATTTTTCTCAGCAAGAATTAAATTATTATGCTGGTGAATTAGAAAAATGTTTTGATAGTTGGCTTAATTCACAGCCATTTCAACTAATAGAAAGACAATTACGCTCCAACCTGAGACAAAGCGAAAAAGTACCAGTAATTATTCAAACCAAAGACATTAATTTACAACGACTTCCTTGGCATTTGTGGAAATTTTTCCAACATTACCGTCAAGCCGAAATTTCCTTATCATCGATTGGTGAAAGAAGCGAAAAATCAATGTTTACTCGCAATCAAATTAGAATTTTAACAATTCTTGGTAATAGTACGGGAATTGATGTAGAAGCCGATAGAAAAGTTTTAGAACAACTACCTCAAAGCGAAACAGTTTTTCTCGTTGAACCAACCTTTCAAGAATTACATCAACAACTTTGGGATGAACAAGGCTGGGATATTCTTTGTTTTTCTGGACATAGTTCATCTCAAGCAGATGGTAGTACGGGAAAAATGTTACTTAATCAAACGAAATTATTAACAATTAAAGAATTAAAACACGCTTTAACAAAAGCAATTGAACGTGGTTTACAGCTTGCTATATTTAACTCCTGCGATGGTTTGGGGTTAGCGCGAGAATTGGCAGATTTGCACATTCCTCAAATCATAGTTATGAAAGAACCTGTACCGGATAAAGTGGCACAGGAATTTTTGAAATATTTTCTCACAGCTTTTGCTGGGGGAGAATCTTTGTATACCGCAGTTAGAAAAGCACGGGAGAGATTAGAAGGTTTAGAAGATGAATATCCCTATGCAACTTGGTTGCCAGTAATTTTTCAAAATAGTGCCGAAGTTGGAATGAGTTGGCAAAACTTGCATTTTGATAAATAAGGTAAAGTTCTTAATCAATCAGAATTACTCAATATATGAGTCTCAAACTATGTTGAAAATATATCATAACCAGGATCAACGAATTTAATAATAAATTAAACCTCCCTGCACTGAAACTACAGAGAGGTTTAAAAATTCCCCTAAATTAACTAGAATTTAACAGACAAAATTTCCACAACAAGGCTCATTAAGTATCACTTTAGAAAATTGCGTGCTTCTCCCTGTCAAAGTCGATCTGCCATCACAACGGAATGTCCCTGTGCCAACATGATTTATGAAACTGCGGTCACTATAGTAGTCAACTACTTTTAAACGCCGTCTCGTCCGAGCTATGAGGGTAGTATCCAATTTGGTATCGACACTTTTTGGCAGGGCGATCGCCTGATTCAAATCTTTGCAGCTACTAAATTCTATATTCGCTGCATCAACACTTCCGGGAAGAAAAGCTGTTGATATCGTACTGAGCAAAGCCACAGCGAAGAAGGATTTTAACATTTGAAAAACTCTCTTAATCTTTTGATTTGTTTAGTGACTTTAAGCTACATTGGAGCTTAATTTTTGTCTAAGTTTAGTTATTTACAAGCGTAGACCTCAACCAAAAAGCCTACCTTATTTCCAAAAGAATCATAAGCTCCTCTAGGATCGGCAATATATAATTGTCGAGATTTTTTAATCTTAGTTTTACTACCATGCCCAAGATTTTTAAATTCTGTGGAATCGCCTCTCAAAGATTTATCCTTCTTAACGTTGAATTTGATTCTCGAAACTTTAGCAGTAGTTTGTCCAATCTCCCAACACAAGCGACTGTAGCCAGCAGGCAGAGTATCAGTGCTGAAATTACCACTTGAACGGTGCTTTTGTCCTCGTTTAGGCGCTCCCTCGGATCTAACAGTAGTAACTAACTGACGACTAGGTAATTGTGCTTTTAGCAACGACGGTCGAGAAGTTAGAGGTTCTATTCGAGGTAAAGCTAATGCAGCGTTACTACAAAATAAACCACTGAGAGTTAAGATAACTGCGAAACGTTTTAACATTTCAAAAATTCTCCTATTTAACTTTAATATGCTTGAACTCAAGGTTAAGCTTGCTTGTCAACCTTTCTACTTCTTAATCAATCCACAACTCAAAGTTTTATACAAAATCTCTAAATATTAATTTTTGTAATAAATTTGTATAATTCTCAGACAATTAGCAAGATTAACAAGTAGAGATTCCTGCCAAAAATGCATCATGAATAAGCAACAGCTTGTAATTCAGATTCAAAAATCCCCACCCCAAAGTGAGGAACATCAAAAAGCTATAGTTACGCTGGTTGACAAAATACTATGTTCATGCGGTTTATTTCCCTCACCACCGAAATCACTTTGCGGTGTCTATCTGGACATTCATCAAGCGTTACAGCGGCAAATATACCAAGATATTGTGCAAAATATTGATGAATACCAGTTAAAAAATATCGCTGTAAAAGTATGGGTAAATGAAGTGCGATCGCGAACTTTAAAAAAAGTCATCAACGAAGCATATTTACAACAGTTAGCATTAGAAATACAAAAATATCAGCCCTTAACAAAAGAATGGCAGTATGCTTTTCAAATTTTAACTAATGCAATTTTACTATCTGACAAGTTATTGCATAAAGCTAATATTTATAACGATGTCTATGAAGAAGCTGAAAACGAACTTTGGCTTTGGCTTTATCGAAACATCAATACATACAATCCTGATAAAGGTAAGTTTATAGCTTGGTTGAATTTTCGCTTTGACATGATATTACGAAATTCTCAAGCCAATAAAAATGACCCTTTAATTCAGAAATTTAACGGTAAAATCATCAGAAGAAAATATCAATTAACTAAATTAATCAAAAGTATTAGTCGAGAAGATTTAATTCTATGGTTGATTTTACGGATGAAAAAAATATTAACCGATGTTTTAAGCTTACAAATATTTTTATTATTAATAGTTTTCTTTTTGCTATCACAATTAATAATTCAAAAACCTTTAGTTGCAGACTCTATTTTATTTGAAATCGCAAAAAAAACTTTACCCAATGCTACAAAGTTAGCTAATATAGATGATGAAATAGAAAATATTCCGCAACCAGAGCTAGAACAACCGCTTTCCGAACAACTTCGAGCATATTTAGAAAACGACCCAAATAACCTTTTACAAAAACATATTAGAGCGCACCCAGAAGCAACATTTCAAGTCATAGCTCTTAAACGTTTGGAAGGAATCAGTTGGAAAGAATTATCGGAAACCTTCAATATTCAGATTCCCGCACTGAGCAACTTTTTCCAGCGTCATTTACAAAAAATTGCACCAGAAATTAAAAGATATATCCAAGAATAAGTTCAATATTAATAGGCAATAAAATCATGATAAATCAAACACAGAAGCCATTAACCTTCACAGTTAATTTAACCCCAAAAGCGCATCAATTAGCCGAACATTTTTGCAACAATCATTCTAACCTGCAAAAGTCAGAACAAGTTTATTTTAATACTCTAGCTATCTATGCTGTGAATCATTACTTACAATGTCTGGGATTTGCAAACGATTGGAAAGCAAGTAATAGCTACGATGTAATCATGCAAAGTTTTCTAGATGTTGCCGATTTAGAAGTAATAGATTACGGTAAATTAGAATGTAGAGTTGTTTTACCAAATGCTGAATTTGTTTATATTCCCCAAGAAGTATGGGTGGGAAGAATTGGTTATATTGCAGTGCAGATTGATGAATCATTACAAGCTGCAACCCTATTAGGATTTACATCAAGAGTAGCAAAAGAGCAATTACCGCTTAACCAATTGCGTACATTAGAAGAATTTCCCCAATACTTGCAGCAAGTTACACCACTAATCAACTTAAACGAATGGTTTGAAGATATTTTACAACAGGGTTGGCAAAATTTAGAATCACTGTTGAATACTGGAACAGTAGGAAATTTAAATCCGAGTTTTAAAGATGCTTCTTACTTACAAACAGAAGAAATTATCAAAGCAGTAAAATGGATTGAACTTGGTAATCAATCTGTATTAATGTTAATAGCGCTGAAATCAGAAGAAGACGAGCAAATAAGTGTCCGCTTAAGGATTTATCCAGATTCAGAACAGAATTGTTTGCCAGAAAATATTAAATTATCTATATTATCTGACTCAGGAGAAATTTTAAAAGAAGTGACTTCTCGAAACATAGATAATTTTATTCAGCTTCCTTCTTTTCGGTGTAGCTCTCAAGAAAGCTTTAAAATTCAACTGTATCTTGATAATATATACTTTACTGAAAGCTTTTTCTTGTAATCAATAAAGATAAAAGATAATTGAAATTGTTGTATACAAAATTGATGAAACTGTTTATCTTTTAGCTTCTGAAGCAAATAAAAAACATTTGTTACAAGTTATTCACAATGTTAAAGAGAAGTCTAACCTGATTGAAGTTGATATTGAAAACCTCGAATAGGTCAAAGTTAGATAAAAAACTTGAATCGTCTTAAGACGACTTTGTTTGTGAGCCTAGGAATTTATTCCAAGGCAGTTCCGCAAGAATGGTGTAAGATATCAGGTTTAATAAAGTTATTGATTTACTATGCATAAAAATAATAGCAGTAAAATCATTACATTCCCTTCTTATCAACAAATTCAAGCCGCAATAGACTGGCTACAAAAATATTGTCACTCAAGCCTAGATTTAGAATACGCTCTCAATCTTGTTATTCAAGGTAAAATTAATCCGCAACAAACTGGAGAATTAATTGCTATTTCCTACAAACCATCTATAACTCAAAAAGTAACTCCAGATAATATTCAAGGAGTAATGATGATAAATTATCGAAACACTCAGGTGTCTTTCGAGAGCTGCAATAAACTTACCACTCAATCATTATTTTCCCTGGTTCAAAAATGTGGTTTTCCCAAAAAAATAATCACTTCAATGGAAGTTAAGCAATGGATTCGTCCGCTTTTCCTCGAATATCTTGAACTGGAACGGGAATACGATCAATTAGTAATGACTTGTACTCAATCGTTACTTGATGGTAAAGGGCGTTGGGCATCATTACAAGATAAACCTATGCTAATGGCTTATGAGAAAGAGTATATTGCCGAACGCGGTAGTGGGAATGCAAATCGCGATTGGAACAGTTTAATAAAAAAGCGTCAGATAGCAGTGTTAGAATATTCCGGACAAATTGTTTCAGTTGTTAGATACAATCCTGTGAATCATTACGCTTTAGTTGCAGCACCATTCACTTTTTCAAAGTTTCGCAGACAGGGATTTGCTCGAAAACTGCTAGCATTTTTAACTAAAGAATTGCTTCAAGAATATACAGAATTGAAACTATGGGTAGATGAAGAGAATATTGGGGCGATCGCACTCTATAATTCTCTAGGTTTCAATCAGGTTGGATGTTGCTATACGGGCTATTTCAAGTAAACTTAATTACGCAAACTTTTCTCTTTCAACAAATTACCAGCCCAAACTTTATCTTCCGAATTTAGCGCTGGTACTGGTTCAATACTATAATCTATTGCTAAATAAAATCTTGCTCGTTCGTAAACCTGCGCTAACAAACTTTGTAAATCTACTAAAGGTTCGTTATCTTCAGATTTGAGGGGAAGTAAAAACTGGGGAATTTCTTGCTGAAGATTAAACCCGAAAACTTCCGCTAAAGGACGACGATTTCCACGAGCAACTAAGATACGATAATCCGTCTTAGGAATTTCGCTAAGAATTGGCATGGGTTGTCCAGCCCGAAGCAAGTCAATTTCGACTAAATGTGTGGGAGTGCTTAATACATCTCGACGCTTTTCTTCATAAGCATCTCGTCCTTTTCCGGTACGTTTATTAGTAGGAGAAAGAACTTCAATAGTTGTTACTACATATCCGGTTGCGACTTCTCGAATTTCTAAATAAGCTTCTTTCTTTTCTTCGGGTACTGGAAGTTTTACAGTGACTGATTCTGCTTGAAAGGGTAAAGTTGCCGTTGCTGTTTTATTCTTAGTAGAAATCTTTTTTTTAGTTGTTACAGCTACATCAGGAATTCCGACTAAAACTGAATCTTCAATATCGCCTAAATATGTCCGCTTTTCGATAGCTACTCGATATTCAATACCAAGTTGTGGTTCAATGGCATCCGCAATGGCTGTAATCAACCGATGATGCACTTCCGACCATAATTCAGGATTTTCTAAATATGGGTTCATTCCCGGAAATGGAGAAGACATAAGTCACACTTTAAATAACTATAATTTCAATTTTAGATTAATTCCAAAAAGATTCCTTCTCCAAATTCGGGGCTTTAATTCTACTCCCTACTCCTTCTTAAACATTAATTTGCTTCTCCAGTACGTTCTGGATTTTCTACCCCAATTAATTTATTCCACAACTGATAACCGATTTCCGATTTAGGAACGTAATAATTATCAGCATCCGCTTCTATCGCACCCATAGCGGTAAATTCTTCTCTTTTTGGGTCGTTTAAATCGATATAAGTTGCAGTTTGTGCCAAGCGACTACCGTGAGGGATAATTACAATCTGCTTTAATTCATCATCTGTAAAATCTTGGAGTTTGTCGTGTAATTCCTTGATATCGTAAGCGTTCAAACCTGCTTTTTCCGGATTTTTACCGTCTAAACCATGATTCAAACCCGCACCTTCATGAGGATTTAGGTCTTTTTTATAGTCCGATGGCATATTATCATCAGGCTGCCCTTTTCTTTGTACTTCAGCCATAATTATTCCTTTTATTCCTTTAATAACAACTTGAAAAACTACTAAAAACTACTTTTGTCTCTTATAACGTCCAATTAATTCCGCTTGAGAAACTATATGTCCTTCCATCGCTGCTTCTACATCTTTCTTACTCGCACCTGCCGCTAAACCTAAAGATATGTCTAAAGCATATAGCTTGAAATAATAACGATGAGTCCCATCAGGGGGACATGGAGCGCCATAACCAAATTGTTCGTAGTCGTTTGTACCGTGAATACCGCTACCATCTAACATTGCATCCGGCGCGATCGCTTGAGGAATATAACGAGTTTTCGGCGGTATATCGTAAAGCACCCAGTGAACAAAAGTTTGACCGGGTGCATCTGGATCGTCAACAATTAACGCCAGACTTTGGGTTTCACGGGGTGGTTCATCCCATTTCAAAGACGGGGAAATCGCTTCACCATCGCAGGTAAATTCAGGTGGAATTAATCCATCAGCAGAAAAGCTATCGCTCTCTAATTTCATAAACTGGAAATGGGAAGGTTAGTTAACTATATATAGATAAAGCGGCGTTACCGTCTCGGTTAGGAACAGTAGCTGCCAAGTCACTAGTAGTGTAGGTTAACGTTGTTTATTGTTAAAATTCGTCACCCAAAAGGAATTTATTCGTAAAAGTATCTCAGTCTAAAGTCATATGTCTTGAGTGTTAGGGAACAGTTAGTAGCTTAACTTCACGGCGCACGAAGAGTTATAGTTTTATGCAAAATGAATCATGGCCCCGTAACCCAACATTTTATATTTCAAGTTATATTTCAAGAATAATTTTTATTTATCTCAAAATAACCATGTTGGGTTACGACACGATTTGATCGATTTTCGTCACAAGCGAAATTTATTATCGTGTCTAACCCAACCTACAAGCTACTACAAGCTACAAGCTATAAACTACAAACTAAGCTAAAAGTTGCTCGCACAATTTATCAATTTCCCTACTTTGCTCTCGAATAATTGTAGATGCAACTTTTTCTAGCAATTCGATATTTTCTTCAGTAGTGTTATCCAAATCATCGTTTGCTTCAGTCAGTTCTTTTTGAAAGCGAAAATACTGTTTGCGATTATTTTGAGCATCAGGCAATAACTGCCTTAATTGATAGTTTGCTACTTCGCTGGCACCATCAAGAAAAATATTGATTAATGGCTGTATCCATTGCAGTTTACCCCAATTAACCGCTTGGTCGTAAGGAAATTTTCTTGTTAGAGAACCCGTACCCAAGGAAGCAACTAAAATATCTTCTAAGGGTATTTGTTCTTGATTATTTTGAGCATAGATAATAGCTTCTACAATGGCTAATGCTGTAGGATTATTCGCGAACATTGCACCATCGACTAAAGCATAATTATTATTCTCATTATTATCGCAACCGCGCATTGCTAGTTTATAAGGTTCAAAAAAAGTTGGAGCCGCAGAAGTTGCCATCGATGCTTCTACCATTTTGTAATCGCTGCAAAGCTTACGAAAACTAGTTCCTGAATGTCTTTGAAATTTCGGATTATTGATGAAAAATACAGGCACCCGCAACTCTATATCGTAGCTAGTTATAAAAACATTAGTTAATGCATCCTTAAGAGCAGCATCTTTAAAGTATTTTTCAGCAACTTTTTGTCTGCCTTCAGAGGGATATTTGGGTCTTAATAAATCATCAACCTCTGTTAAGCTTTCTAAAAATGGCTCGTGAAAGATATTTTTTCCATCTTCTCGGTACATATTGATGATATCTTCCATGCTATACCGAGCAGTATTTGCATTATCAGGATTTGGCATAGTTAAAATCATCGCCAAAAAACCTCCAGTAGAAGTTCCAGCGATTAAATCGAACAATTGCCAAATCCGCTTTTGTGTGCGTTTTTCGATTTCCTTAAGAATTATCGCCGGAATAATACCGCGAATACCACCACCATCAATTGATAATACTTTGTACTTAAAAGTCATTGTTCTCCCCCTCGTTTGCCGTCAATTAACAATTATCAATTAACAATGAAGAATTAACAATGAAGAATTAACCAATTCCCAATGCTTAATAAAAAAACCTGGAGCATTATCACCCCAAGTTTATTCATATTACTATTGCGATATTATTTAAGTAGGTAGGCACTAAAAAACGAAGTATGTAGTAATGCCCTTGAATAGCCCTAAAGCTCTTTTCCCTACTTCCTACTCGTAACTACCCCCTACTCCCTACTCCCTACTCCCTACTCCCTACTCCCTACATTGTCAAAGATTGAGAATTAGTTTCAATTAATTTCGCTAAGTCTTTGAGGAATGCTGCTGCATGGGCACCGTAGATAACTCTATGATCGCAAGTGATGTTAACTTTCATCAGAGTACGTATTCCCATCATACCGTCAGTAGTGGCTACTACTTCCGGACGAGATGCGGCGATCGCCAATATTGAACCTTGATTGGGTGGTAAAATCGCATCAAATGTATCTACACCAAACATACCTAAGTTGGATATGGTGAAGGTGCCGCTGTTGTATTCTTCTGGCTGTAATTGTTTTGCCCTAGCGCGTTCTACTAAGGATTTCCAGTTACGCGATAAGCTGTAAATGTCTTGCTGGTCTGCATTTTGTAGTACGGGTGTAATCAATCCTCCGTCATCCATTGCTACGGCTACAGCTACGTTGATGTTGGCAGGATGTACCATTCCCTGCTCTGTATAATTCACATTCAATAATGGATGTTTCTGTAATGTCATTGCTACCGCTTTGGCTAGCAGCGCTGTCATTGTCACGCCTTTAGATTTGATTTGCTTGTAAAGTTTGTTTAATTCGTCGGTGGCAATCGAATAACCTACATGGTATGTGGGTACGGACAAGCTGTGATTCATAGTCCGCACTACGGCATTTTGTAAGGTATTCAAAGGTACCGTTTGACCTGGAGTTACTGCAACTGGCATAGGTGCAGGTGTCACCGCAGGAGTGACTTTAGGAGCGCTAGGGGCTGGTGCAACTGCTGGCTGAGCCGTTGGAGCCTCTACAGGTGTAGAACTCACAGATGTAGACTTACTCGCAGCTGTTTCCACGTCTTCAGCAATAATACGTCCGTGAGGGCCGCTACCTGTAATACCGCTCAAATCAACTTTAAATTCTTTGGCTAATTTACGAGCGCGGGGGGAAGCAATTTTTCTACCGCTGCCGCGTGCCGAACCATTTTGAGAAGTGTCATTCGTCGAAGTTGCTGTTTTTTGTGGCGCTGTTTGTCCGGGGGCTGTTGCAGCAGCTACTTCGGCTTTCGCGGGTGCCCCACCGCTAGATTTAGCTTGGGCTTTCGCAGTTTCAATTTCGGCTTCGGTTTCCGCAAGAAAAGCGATCGCCGAACCTACAGGAGCGCTATTTCCAGCTTCTACTACGATATGCGCCATGTATCCTTCATAGAAAGATTCCACATCCATATCTGCTTTATCCGATTCAACTACTACCACCGTTTCGCCTTTCTCAACTTTGTCACCAGGGGATTTTTCCCAAGAGACAATTTTACCTTCAGTCATTGTAGAACTCAGCGCGGGCATAAATATTTCGTGAATACTCATAAGAAAAGAAGTTGAATTAATAATTTATGGACTTTAATAGTTTTTTCCAGATTGCATTGTATCGCGAGCGCGGACGCGACGAACTATTTTAGAATTACACTGCTAGAATAATCTGTATTTATGCGTACTAAGGAAAGTATTAGATTTTAGATTTTGGGTCTTGGATTTTGGATTTTAGATTACTCCCTACTCGCTACCCCCTCTCCTATTCCCTATTCCCCATTCCCCATTCCCCATTCCCTACTTAATCTTTTTTAAAAAAATTTTTCGGAAATTCTACTTAAAGCATGAAGTAAGGAGTCATGTCTCGATTTAAAATTCATTGTAGATAAATAAAAACAAACCCTTTAAAATTTTCTTAAAATCTTATGTCGGTAAAGTTAAAATTTTTACTGGTATTTACACTGAGTGTCTTTGCCACCGCTGTTGTCGCTGGAGTTTACAAAATTAAACAATGGCATTCTAATAGGTCGTATACCGCCGAAAAGCAACAGCAAATTCAAGCAAAGCAAATCTCAAGTCAAGAGCTTGCAACAACATCATTCAGGAGTAAGTATAAATCAATACCATTAACCAGATTCAGGACGGTACTTAGAGGGAGTGACCCAGCTGCGCTGGCAATAAATGCTTTTGATACAACTCAATCTAAGGAATCGAAATCGAACCGTAAAGTGGAGGTAACTTATCCTCAACCCAATCATGCAATGGTAACAATAACTCAAACCAACTTTACTTCACAATCGCCAAAGCCGATTAAATATCGAGTTGAACTTACAAGCTTTGGACGTTCGTTGTTTGTAACTTCGCCTCCTTTATGGCAAATTGTATGGGCTGGTTCTTACGAGCAATGTTTGAAAGATGGAACAACAGCTATTACAAGGACCAGCTGTCGTTGAATATAGGGAATGGGGAATAGAGCTATTAAGCATAAAGAAACCCGGTTTCTTGCTCGTCGCATAATCAAAAAATCATGCTTTCACTATCAAGGAAACCGGGAATAGAGACATTGGTATAAGATGTCAGATTTGACTTAAATGTCGCCGCGAATTTCTTCGATAACGCCATCTCGCAGAACAATTTCGACCTGCATTTTACTTATCAGGTTATCGCCTTGTTCTGCTCGGAAGAAACCTTCCAACTGAAATTGATTAACTTCTTGATCCAACTCAAGCATTTGTACCTGTTGAAGGTTTTGCAAGCTTTGGTTTTTTTGTTCTAGCATCTCGCTTTTTTTCTCGTTTACCTGACCTTGGATGTTCTCAATTTGCTGTAAAGTTTGAGGCCCTGGCGGTTGCAAACCTTGCTTTTGAATCTCGGTAATTGCACGCTGCCCTTGGACATCAATTTGCTGTAGCTGCTGATCGGTTTGATTGATTTGCCCTTGTAGTTGCTGCGTTACTTCCTCTTTCCATAAAGAGGTGACGATCGCTTTAACGTTAATAACGCGCTTTAGCAGCAATTGAGGATTGGAGATGTCCATAGAAATATCTTTTTTTTCCTTTTGAATTCAATAAACAAGTGAACTAGTTAGCGGCAAACATTTGCTCGATCGTATCGTGATAGTGTTCCATCACAATGTGTCTTCTGATTTTGAGAGTTCGTGTCATCATGCCATTTTCCATAGAAAACGGTTCTAGAATCAGTTGAAATGGTCCGATACGGTCATCCGATCGATATCCCGGACGATTTCGTACTTCACGAGTCAACTCTTGCCGAAACAAATCCTGGATCATTTTACTCTCAAGATGGATTTTTTGGCTGGTAGATGGCGTAACATTGTCTTCTTTAACACATAATTCCAAATTTTGCGCTTCTGCCCATTTTTCTAATGCTTCTAAATTCGGGACAATGAAAGCACCGAGGCTTTTTTTGTCTTGTCCCACAAGCATTATCTGGTCGATAAATTGGGACCTTAAACAAGCGTCTTCGATGGGAAGCGGTTCAATGTTTTCCCCGTTGGTTAATACGATAGTGTCTTTTGCTCGTCCGGTTAAAACTATATCCTGACGGGGAGTTAACCAACCCAAATCGCCGCTATCAAACCAACCTTCGGCATCAATAGCTTTTTGTGTGGCTTCCGGGTTTTTATAATAGCCTTGCATGATTTGCGGCCCTTTGAGCAATACTAAACCCTTTTCCCCAGTTGGTAATTCTTTACGAGTTTCCAAATCGACAATTTTTGCTTGGGTACCTGGTATCCCCAATCCCGAAGAGCCGCGTAAATTACTCCAATGACGACGCGCATGAGTAACCGGGGAAGTTTCGGTTAACCCGTAACCAACCAAGATATCTATACCAATAATCTCGTAGAAATCATCTATATGCTTTGCTAATGCACCACCACCGCAAATAAACTGTTTGATTCTTCCCCCTGTGGCTTCCCTCACTTTGCCATAAACTATTTTTCCAGCTAAAGCGTGTAGTGGTGAAAGGGCTTTTTCTTGAATGCTGGCCGCGATTCGTTCTCCCATTGAGGGATTAAGATTTTCCAAACTTAAATTTTGGCTAATTCGTCGCGCTTTAATATATTTTCCGCTAATACCCAAAAATCGATTAATCAAGTTTTGCTTAGAAGCTGGCTGTTCCCGAAACTGCTTTTGTACTCCTTCGTAAACTGATTCCAAAATACGCGGTACTGCCACCATGTAATGAGGTTTGTACTGTTTCAAATCATTTTTTATCGAGCGCAAATTTGTATAAACTTGGGTACACCCTTGACTCAGCAGCAAATACTCACCAGTGCGTTCTAATACGTGCCAGGTAGGGAGAATACTTAAAACAACGTCTCCTGGTTCCGGTTGAACTATTGCGCGTAAACTTGTTATTTGATGCAGCAAATTTGCATGAGAAAGCATTACTCCTTTAGGCTTTCCCGAAGTACCGGAAGTATAAAGTAAAGTGGCTAAAGTATCGCGCTTTTGCTTAACGGGTTCTAAATTATGTTTTGCACCAATTTCCATTAACTGCTTGAAATTCAACACCTTAATAACTTCTTCACTTGGTGCTGTTTCGTCAGTTAACAAAATTACTAATTGAATTGGTAAATCATCTAAATGAGGACGCAATTTCTCAAAAGTTGTTAAATCTTGCGCCACTAACACCGTACTATCGCTATTAGCCAAGATATACGCCAATTCTTCTACATCTGCTTGGGAACTGCGTACCGCATTCACAGCCCCAGCAGTCATCATACCTTGATCGGCAATAAACCAGCGAGGGCTATTATCAGCAATCAGCGAAATACGTCCTTCTGGCTTGACTCCCAATGCCTGTAAACCAGCAGCAAACTGTTGAATTTGATTAAACAGTTCTCTATAAGTAAATATTTCCTGTTTAGGCTTTGCATGGGGATTGTGCAGCGCTGTAGTATCGCCGAAGTGACTTGCTGCGATCGCCCAAATTTCCGGTAGCGATTCTACTTTTGAGTAATCCACCGTACTTTTTAAATTTGCACGGTCTTTTTCGGTAAGCTTAGAAAATTGATTATTTGTACTATCGGTTTTAGACATCATATGCACGCTTTATAGTCAATAATTTATATCTGAAAGTATATCCGTTCATTTAGTGAAAATAGACAACTATCATAGATACAACTACTTCTATCTAAAGCCAGATTCAATTTCCAGATAAATGTAAAATTATATCTAGAAAAATTGAGTTATATAAACGTATATCAATGACATCTATGTATTAATGCATCAAATTTTGAGAAAAATATACTTTGACTAGCCTTGCAAATACATAGATTTTGGCTCTGGGTATTTTAGATAAAAAATTAGATCAAAAATAAGTTATTTTAGCTTTCGCAGAGAATAATCAATAATCTCAATTCTAAAATCTAATGGCTGTAGGGCATATAATTGATCGAGCTTTCAGCTTATGCGCTAACCGCTTTTAGCTTTTAGCCGTCTCTGGGTTTAATACGCCCCGCCGTCAATTGGCGTGCAAGCCGTCTTGTTGGGGTTTAAATCCCCATCTAATTGCCAGCTAACAGCTAACAGCAGTGGAGCTAATAGCTTTTAAAAGTGTTGAAATAAGTGTTGGATCACATATAAACATTAAAGTCAAATATATAAATCCGAAGATATTTAAAAGCCTGTACCGATCTAATTATTTAGATTTTGTTTAACAATAGAATATATACATTTTTTCGTAAAATGGAGAGTTCAAGATGAGTTTAGCAGATGGTTTTTTATTAACTGTCGTCAGTACTGTTATCTGCATTGTGTCTCCTAAAATCATATCTTCAGTTTTTGCGGCTAAAAGCAAATCAAACAATCTTTCTAAAGCAACTATTCCTTTAAAACAGGCAGAGTAAAATTACCCCAGGAAAGCTTTATACCTACCCCATTAATGGAGGTACCATAGCACTTTAAAATCATGCATAACCATTAAGAAACCCCGGTTTGTTTAAAAAGCCGGGTTTTTCAATACCACAAATTCTCACTCATGATTCATACCTTGGGTAAATCCAAAACAAAAGCATCCGTTGTTAAAATCTAAAAGATTATTTTAAAATTTAAAACTTAAAATAGATTGACCTTTAATCTTAAATAATAATGGTAGCAGCAGCAGTAAATCCTTTTCTCGACGGTAATTTTGCCCCAGTGCGTGAAGAAATCACCTCTGATGACTTAAAAATAATTGGCGAATTACCCCCCGATTTATCGGGGATGTTCGTGCGAAATGGCCCCAATCCTCAATGGCAGCCTAAAGGACAATATCATTGGTTTGATGGCGATGGAATGTTGCACGGTGTCAGGATTTCTAACGGTAAAGCCAGTTATCGCAACCGTTACGTGCGTACAAAAGGGTGGCAAATAGAACATAAAGAAGGCAAAGCCGTATGGGGTGGTTTATTAGAGCCACCGCAAATGGATAATCCCCACAGCGCATATAAAAACGTTGCTAATACCGCGCTGGTATGGCACGCAGGTAAATTTTTAGCGCTTTGGGAAGGAGGTGCGCCTTATTCTATTAAAGTTCCACAATTAGATACTTTCGGGGAATATACTTACAACGGTAAGCTACAATCTGCCTTTACCGCACATCCCAAAGTAGATCCGGTAACGGGTGAAATGATGTTTTTCGGCTATTCATTTGCTCCGCCATACCTGCATTACAGCGTAGTTTCAGCAGAAGGCGAACTTTTGAAAACCGTACCCATTGAATTACCGATGGGAGTAATGATGCACGATTTCGCCATCACCGCCAACTATACAATTTTTATGGATTTGCCGATGACATTCGATCCCATGCGGATGCAAAAAGGCGAACCCGGTTTAAAATTTGAGAAAGATAGAGCCAGTCGTTTTGGTATTGTGCCTCGTCACGGCGATAATAATGATATTCGCTGGTTTGAAGCTCCTGCTTGTTTCGTATGGCATACTTTGAATGCTTACGAAGACAAAGACGAAGTAGTACTTTTGGCTTGTCGGCTGAATTCTGTAAATATTTTTGCTACCGAGGATGTTGCAAGCGATGCAGATAATATTCCCAGAATGCATCGCTGGCGATTTAACATGAAAGACGGTAGCGTGCGCGAAGAAAGATTAGACGACGCAGCATCAGAATTCCCCCGCGTCAACGATAACTTTTTAGGACAACCAACCCGCTACGGTTACGCAGGCAAAATGGGACAAGGTTCCATGTCTGGTGTAATTAAATATGATTTGAATAGCGGTAAATCCCAAAGTCATGAATTTGGCAAAGGGCGTTGTGGTGGTGAAGCAGTATTTGTACCTCGTGGAAATGGTGAAGACGAAGGTTGGGTAATGACTTTCGTGTATGACTCGAATGAAGATACATCTGAATTAGTAATTGTAGACGCTCAAGATATGACATCAGAGCCAATTGCGCGGGTATTGATTCCGCACCGAGTGCCTTATGGTTTTCATGGTGATTGGATTAGTGAGGAGAAATTGCAGAAGTCGAAGTGATACAGCATATTTCTTCTTTATAAGGTACCAAAATGGCGGGCAGGGATGCCCACCCCACAAGAAAGTCGAATTAATAGATAATTCAGATAACTAATGTAGAGACGTAGCAGTGCTACGTCTCTTTGCATTTTGGGTTGTAATTACACCTAATCTATATGATGTAGAGTGTGTTACGGCCATGCAAAGATTTGATAGTTTTAGTAACTGAAAAATTGCCGTAACGCACCAATTAGACTTTGTTCTCACCTGCTAATCGGTTTTCCTAATCCAAATTATTCGTATAAATCCTCACTCGCTTAGGGTTGCAAACCCCAAGCTAATAGCGGAAGTCCATTTAAATGGACTAAAACCAGGTTCGTAGTAAGCGCTTTAGCGCTTTGAGGACTGAAGTCCTTACTACGAACAATTTCGCTACAAAAGAATAAAACACTTAAAAAAAAATTAAATAAATTGCGTAAAAAACAACTCCTCAGTCAGTAATTCGATTGGAAGGTAATTTCAGCGGATTCAAGATGACTTTACATAAATTAATTTCAGTTAAGTGTATTGACTGGTATTAACACAAATTATATGGTCAATTAAATCACCTTGTATAATTCCGCTTTTAATTTTTTGTTGACCGCCTATATAGAGTCTATGAAGTAAATATAAACTTATTATGAACGCAAAATTATCTCGATTTAGTGGTTTGACACTGTGTGTTTTATTTAACTTATTAACTTTGCCCGTAGTCGAACATCTGCTATCCGATAACGGAAATCAATTAGGGTACTCCAACCGTGCTGTAGCACAAACCACAGAAGAACAGATTGCTCGTAGTGTGTATAAAAAAGTGAGTCCGGCGGTTGTGACGGTTAAGGATGGAAAAGGACATGGAAGTGGTTTCGTTGTCAGTCAAGATGGATTGATTATCACCAACGCTCATGTTGTAGAGGAAAGTCCGAGTGTAGTTACCGTTGAATTTGCTGATGGGAGAAAACTTCCTGCTGACGTGCTTGGTTTTGCTAAAGGTGGATTGGATTTAGCAGTGCTGAAAATCCACAGACAGAACAACTTGCAGACACTTGCATTGGCGACTCTGGGTAGTGCTGAAGTAGGCGATCGCGTTTTTGCCCTTGGTTCACCTCTCGATCCTAGATATAAAGATACGTTTACTCAAGGAAACATCACTCGCATCAACAAGAGCGATGGGGTAATTCAACACAATGCACCTATTTACGGTGGGAATTCAGGAGGGCCTTTACTTAATACTAAAGCTGAAGTAATTGGTGTAAATACATCAATTATTGGCGCACCCGGAAAGTTAAATACAGGAATGAATTTTGCAATTCCCGTATCTAATGTACGTTCATTTATAGCTGCTGCAAAAAAAGGCAATTTGTCTCCAATTTCTACTTTAAAGAAACCAAGCCAAGAGTCAGAAATTGTGAGTATATCGCTTAACGGACAAGACATAAATGGCAACTTTAGTCAAGAAAATGGCTTTGCTAACTTATATGTCTTTCAAGGTAAAGCAGGTCAAAAAGTAATCATTGAAATGACAAGTAAAACCATGAATCCGTTTTTGAGTTTATATCAACTTGTCGAAAATGCTGAAGGTAAACAATCAAATTTAATTACAGAAAACGACGATAGGGGTGCGGGTGATTTTAACTCTCAAATTGCAACAACTTTACCAGCAGATGGGATTTATGTAATAGAAGCAAAATCTTCTACAGGTAGACAATCGGGTGATTATAGCTTGCGAGCGACTGCTAACCCTTAGTAGTAATTTGGATATCATATTTAACCCAAAACTCGGAAACCTAACCCCCCAGCCCCCTTCCCTATGAGGGAATGGGGGGAATGAGAAATTAAAGCCTCTCTCCTTGTAGGAGAGAGGTTTGGAGAGAGGTTCTCCAGGGTGTATTTAATCATTAGTTCAACTCAAAACCAACATTTAACCAAGGAATTAAACCCATGCAACGCAAATCTTTTCTACGTTTAGGAATTTCTGCTTTAACCTCTGTGATGGCTTTAACTAGTAGCATATCCCCAAGTTTTAGTCAGATGATTGCGGGAGATGCTGCGGAAACTTTGAGCCAAGCAAATACTAACAACTCTGAAAGGGATTCCGTCACTTTTATGTGTAAAGACATATTAGATCCAGCAAGTGACCAACAAATTCCAGCTACAGTTGTTTGGGTTCCCAAACGTCAAACTCACGTACTGTTTATTGCGTGGAAATCTGAATATTTTTCTAATTGGAGTCCGAAGAAACGTTGTGAGGCGGTAACACAAAAGTTTCAAAAGTCTTACAAAGAAGGTCGTTTATCTTATTTAACTACTGGAAAATATAACGGATATCCAGTCATTTGTGCTGCTAAACCAGGAGAAACTTGTAATCAAAATAATCAGTTATTTACCATCAAACAAGGTAATAACCCTCAGTTAGTTTTACAAAGACTTTTAAATATAAGTGAAGGTAAATCATCAGAGCCTCTTTACCAAAATTCGGGTAAGCAATTACACCTTGAAGTGCAAACGATATTAGATTATGCACCTTCGGTAAAAGTTGAAGATTAGAGAAATTTGTAATTTTTACACAATTGTTTGTTAACCACGCATTGATTTGTAGAGACGTAATATATTACGTCTCTACATCTACCGGAATAACGAAAAATCGCCCGCTATTATTTCGCCATCCATTCACCCACCTCCTAAAAATGAACCGTAATCTAATCCTTCTTTCCTCCCTACTCCTTCTCCAAATCCCTAGCTTTCCGATTAAAGCCGCTCCTCCTTCCGTAGCTCAAAATTCAACCTGCAAAATCGAGCGAGAAGACGAATTTTATTCAACAAAAGAACTACAAACCCTCGCCAATAAAATAACAGTAAAAGTCATCGGCGATAACAACGGTGGATCGGGAACGCTTATCGGTAAACAAGGGAATAATTATTTAGTTCTTACTAATTCTCACGTTATCGAAGGAGTTAATTCTATTAAACTGCAAACTGCTGACGGTAAAACCTATTCAGCAGAAATAGTACCGCAAAAAAGCTTTAAAAATTCAGATATTACCTTATTAAAATTTCAAAGTAATCAAAATTATTGTTTATCAGAAATTGCTAAAACTACTCCAGATATTAATACACCAATTTTAGCTGCGGGCTTTTCCGTTTCTACAGGAAAGATTGTATTTAGCGAAGGGAAAGTTGAAAAGACTTCTAACCTTAAAGAAGGATATGAAATCGGTTACAGCAGCAACATCGAACAAGGAATGAGTGGTGGTGCAATTCTCAACACTGAAGGAGAACTTGTAGGGATAAATGGTAAAAGTTCTTATCCGATTTTAGACACGGGTTATGTTTATCAAAACGGTAAACGTCCCAGCGAAGCAGAGATTACAGAAATGAGAAAGTTGAGTTGGGGTATTCCGATTTCAACTGTATTAGCGCAGGTTGATAGAGATATTCTGACTGCTTATAAATTGCCTTTACCAATAGGTGGTGCTGCAATACCGGAACCGGAATATATAGGATGGTTGGGAGATTTAAAACACAAAGCCAAACAATTTACGGTAAGAATTGATAGCAGCAGTAATGCTAATGGTTCGGGAATAATTATTGCTAAAGAAGGAAATACTTACACGGTTTTAACATCGGCTCATGTGTTGTGCGAAAGAGAAGATGCAACAAAGCCATGCGGTGAATTTAACTATAAAATATTAGCACCAGATCGAAATATATATCCTGTAGATGGAAGCAGTATCAAAATTGAAGAAGGAGTTGATTTAGCGGTAGTTAAATTTAAGAGTTCTGAAGATTATAAAATAGCGACTCTTGCTGATTATAATCCTAACAATGAAGACTTTATATTTACTGCGGGATTTCCTAAATTAAAAAATGATTCACCTTGGCGGTTTACCGTAGGGGAAATTGCTAATAAAGAAGAGGGATTATTTTTAGTAAAAGATTCCGACTTCTCGTCATCAGGAGTAGGTTCTTTAGCTTCACAAGGTTCATTAGCAGGAGGCTATGGGTTAGTTTATAGCAGCATTACTTATGGTGGAATGAGTGGTGGTCCGGTTTTAGATTCACAAGGACGAGTGATTGGTATTCACGGACGTGCCGAGGGAGAAGAAGCCTACGACTCACAAACAGGAGAATGTGGGGGTTCTGGATCTACTTGTCAAATTCAAATAGGATTTAGTTTGGGAATTCCCGTAAGTACCTTTTTAGGGTTGGTTCCCAGATTAGGTGTTAAACCGCAACAATTACAAAATACCCGACCACCTCAACTGAATTCTCAACAAGTTGAATCTATAAAAAAAGCAGCGCTAACAGCAGACGTTTCAGGTGGAAATACAACAGCTGACAAATGGTTAGAAAGAGGAAATCAACTGTTGCGTTTGCAAAGGCATGAAGAAGCAGATAAAGCCTTTAATGAAGTAATTAAGCGTAAATCATCTTTTACCTACATAGCTTATTTCGGTAAAGGTTTTAATTTCTGGAGGCAAGGTAAACGTAAAGAGTCTGCAACAGCATTTGAGCAAGCGGTAAAACTCAAACCTGATTATGTTGCTGCTTGGCGATTACTAGGTCTTATGCATATAAATTTAGAACAATGGGATAAAGCATTAGTCGCAGCAAATAAAACGATTCAACTTCAGCCAAAAAATTCAAGCGGATATTTAATGAAAGCGCTTGCGTTGATGAATTCAATATTCAATGTAGAAGAAGCACAAGCTACAATGACGGAAGCCATAAAATTAAATCCTCGTTCTATTAACTACTCTTTGCGAGGGGCTATTTACGTATTACAGAACAAATCGGATTTAGCACTTGCTGATTTCAATGAAGCCATTAAACTTAATCCTCAGTCGGTTTATGCTTACGGTTGGAGGGGACGTTTTTACTCGATACAAAATAAATTGGATTTAGCACTAGCAGATTTCAATGAAGCCATTAAAATCAATCCTTACGATTCTGAAACTAATATTTACGAGCATCGCGCGGGTATTTACGTAGCACAGGAAAAATGGGATTTAGCTATAGCTGATTACAGTAAATGGATTCAATTTGAACCTCAAAATGTTGAACCTTATGTTGAGCGGGCAAATAGTTATGGAAGGGAGCAAAAATGGAATTTAGCTATAGCTGATTTTAACAAAGTTATTCAAATTAGACCTGATTACGCTGAGGCTTACCCATATAGAGGTATAGTTCTAATTCAAAAAGGAAATAAACAAACAGGTATTCAATATTTACAAAAATCTGCCCAGCTATTCAAAGCTCAAGGTAATACCGCTGCTTATAAAAAAACAATAAGTTTATTACAACAACTACAAAAATAAAACCCAGGAATTAGGAACATTCCCTAATTCCTAATCTCTCTCACCTTTTCTTCCCCTCAATCCCTCCAATAATCTTTCATTTATCCACCTCCTAAAATGAACCACAATATAATCGTTATTTCCTCCTTACTGCTTCTACAAGTTTCCACCTTCACTATTGAAACTGTTTCCGCATCTTCCCCAATAACTCAAACCTCTGGAATAGAACAAGCCAAATCGCCAAAACTCACAGGATGGTTAGGAGAATTAGAACAAAAAGCCAAACAATTTACCGTAAGAATTGATAGTAACAGTAATACTAATGGTTCGGGAATAATTATTGCTAAAGAAGGTAATACTTACACAGTTTTAACATCTGCTCATGTTGTTTGTGAAAAACAAGTAAAAATATATCCAAATCAACCAGATCAACCATGTGAAGATAATAAATACGAAATACTTGCCCCGGATGGTAAAAAATATCCTGTAGATAAAACCAGTATCAAAATAGAACAAGGAGTTGATTTAGCAGTAGTTAAGTTTAACAGTTTGCAGAATTATCAGATAGCAACTATTGCAGATTACAACCCTAATGAAGATGACTTTACATTTACTGCGGGGTATCCAAAGTTGGGCGATCGTTCACCTTGGAGATTTACTTCAGGGCTAATTTTTGATAAGGAAAAGGGCTTGTTAAATACTAATCAATCCGAATTTCAAAATAATGATTTTGGTAGGTTGCAAATAGCTAGTTCTTTAAAGAATGGATATGAGTTAGTTTACAGCAATATTACCTATGGTGGAATGAGTGGTGGTCCAGTTTTAGATTCATTAGGACGAGTAATTGGTATTCACGGAAGCTCTGATGCAGGGGATGGAGTTCCGATAGGATATAGCTTAGGCATTCCTATAAGTACCTTTTTAGGTTTAGTTCCGCGATTAGGTGTAAAACCGCAAAAATTAGAAAATACCCTACCACCGCAGCTAAATACACAAAATAAGAAGTTAATAGAACAAGCAGTATTATCCACTGATGTTTTCGGAGGAAATGCAACTGACTTCCAATGGTTAGAAAGAGGAAATCAACTGTTTCGGTTGCGTCGTTATCAAGAAGCAGTTAAAGCCTTTGATGAAGCAATCAAGCAAAAATCATTTGTTTACTTAGCCTATTATGGTAAAGGTTTAGCGTTAGCAGATAACTACAAAGAGTCTGCTGCTGCTCTAGAACAAGCTGTAATAGGAGGTGAATCTGAATCATTTGTTCCTGCTTTGCATCAATTGAGTGTAGTTTATCGAAAATTAAATCAACCAGATAAAGCATTAGTTGCCATAAACAAGGCAATTCAGATAAAACCGCAAAACCCTAATCTGTATAACGAAAAGTCGGAAGTTTTACAAAGATTAAAACAGTATGCACAAGCAAAAGAGGCAATAGACAACGCAATTAAGATTAGTCCTCGTGCAGCTTTTTATTCCAATAGGGGAGTTTTTCACTCTAACCAAGAAAACTGGAAATCAGCACTAGCTGATTACAACAAAGCCATTCAAATTAATCCTAATTATTTTGATGCTTACTTCAATCGGGCGCTTGTTTACTCTCTCCAGAAACAATATGAATTAGCACTAGCTGATTTCAAAAAAGCCATTCAAATTAATCCCGGTAATGCTAATGCTTACTACTATCGAGGTATTTTTTATCAAGCCCAGAACAAAGATGAATTAGCATTAACTGATTACAGCAAAGTTATTGAAATTAATCCCGATTATGCAAATGCTTACTACAATAAAGGATTAATTTATCATCAACTCCAGAACAAGTTTGATTTAGCAATAGACAGTTACAACAAAGCTATTCAACTTCAGCCCAATAATCATGAATATTACAACTATCGGGGGCTTGTTTATATTGACCAGCAAAAATGGGATTTAGCACTGGCTGATTACAACAAAGCTATTGAAATTAATCCTGAATATGCTAGTGCTTATTCACTTAGAGGACTTGTTTATATGATGAAAGGCAATAAGCAAAAAGCCGTTGAAGGCTTAGAAAAAGCAGCACAATTAGCAAAAATTCAAAACAATACTAGACTTTATGAAATGGTAATGAATCATTTGCAACGAATACAAAAGTTCTAACAATAAACCCCAGGAATTAGGAACCCAATCTCCTAATTCCTAACCCTTTTCACTTCACCTTCTTCTCAAGCTTACTAATAATCTGCTGCACTTCCTGATGTTTTTTTGTATTCTTCCTTTCTTTAAAAATCTGTGCAGCTAATTTATATTTCTCCAAAGCCGTTTTTACATCCGATTTATTCAAAGCCTCTCGCGCTTCATTCATTAGCTCATGGGGCGATTTTTTCAATTCAGCAGACAACCCAGGAGAACCCGTCGGACGTTCTATCATTCCCGCATCTGGATTTTCTTCCAAATATAATTGATCGATATCTTCCAAAACATTCGCTGCTTCTGAATAATTATTGAACTTCAAATAAGTTAAGGCTGCAAACTGAAAATCCTTTAACTTATCCCGTCGATTTTCTTGAATCAATCCCCTTTGATGATAAGCTGCTGCATATCGAGGAGTAATTGAAATTACACGATTAAAATCTTTGATCGCTTGTTGTTGATTCTGCTGTTTCCAATTTGCAGTTACCTTAACATCACAGCTAATACTATATTCATTAACTCTCACGCATCCCGGCAAAGTACCATCGGGACGTAATATTTTACCTTGAGCATATTTACCATAAATTAAACCCCGTTGATAATAAGCTGATGCATATCGAGGATTAATTTCAATCGCTTTCGTAAAATCCTCGATCGCGCCTTGGCAATCTTTTTTGTTAACTTTAATTATCCCTTTATAATACCAATCGCTGGCTTTTGTTTGAGTTATTGTTTGTTTATTTTGCGGTTGGTTGGCTTGGGTTTTGACTTGTGGGACGATTGTATTTATTGTTGTGAGGGTAGCAATTGTTAGGGTTAGGGAAATTATTTTTTTGTAATTCATAATAATAATTAATAATTGGCAATATGACCTCTCTCCAAACCTCTCTCCTGCAAGGAGAGAGGCTTTAGCCTCGTTCCCAGTCTTTCCCCCCTTCCCTCGCAGGGAAGGGGGTTAGGGGGTTAGGTCAAAATCTAATCACAAACCCCAGGTTGACTGTCATCCAAATCAAGATTCGTCATCAAATAATCCCGCAACCAATCGCAACCGCGCTGTTGTAAATCATCAATATCTAAATTCCACAAAATCACGTTATCTTCCATATCTACCGAAGCAAAAATATTATTATCTCGACTAAATTCAACTTCCTTAATTGCTCCCTGATGTCCTTTGGTGGTATTAAATAACTTTCCATCCAAGCTCCATAAATTCAATGTTTTATCCTGACTTCCAGTAATCACAAAGGAATCATCAGCACTAAAAGCAACGGCATAAACATTGTCTTGATGAGTTAAAGTTTGCAACAGCTTACCCGTATCGCTCTGCCAAAGTTTAACCGTTTTATCGTTACTCGCAGTGCCAATAATTGTTCCATCAGAATTAAAACTCAAAGCTGCAATATTCTCTTTATGACCCGTAATTGTACGTAATAAGTTCCCTTTACGATTCCAAATTTTTACCGTTTTATCCCCAGCAATTGCTAAAGTTTCTCCATCTGGACTAAATTTAATACTCGTAACTAAATTATCATTTAACTGCCAGCTTCTAATTAATTTTCCTGACAAATTCCACAGCTTAACTTGTTTATCAATTCTGCTAATTGTGGCAATTATTTTACCATTTGGGCTAATAGTAATATCTTGAATTGCATCAAGGGTAATATCATTTTTATTTACATTATGTCCCCGCCAATTTCGTAAAAGCTTACCTTGAAGATTCCAAACTTTGATTTGATTATCGCTATCAATCGTGGCGAAATATCTTCCCGTGGGACTAAATATTACTTTGATAATTTCTTCTGTTTCTGCATCAAAACTACGAATCAAACTTCCGTCACGTCGTTGCAAAGTAACTGTATTACCATTAGCTACAGCAACAGTTTTACCATCGGGACTAATACTCACGCTACTACCCATAAATGTTGGTAAAATGCCCTTGAGATAACTTAGTTTGACGGTATTATCTGCACTTGCAACTGCCAAAGTTTTACCGTCGGGACTAAATTTAACTTCAATTGCTCTGCTACCATATCCTATATGTTGGTATTGCTTTTTTGATGCGACATTCCAAATAAGCGTATCATCGGCACTCGCTGAAGCAATCAATTTACTATCTGGACTAAAACGCACGTCTAAAACTTCATATTTATGACCTGTAAATGTATGCAATAATTTACCTGTTAAATCCCAAAGTTTAACTGTTTCGTCTTTACTTCCAGAAACAATTTGTTTGCTATCGGGACTAAAATTTACGCTTAAAACCTCATCTTGATGACCTGTTAAAGTTTTTAAAAACCTTCCCTCACTATCCCATATCTTAATAGTATTGTCCGCGCTGGCAGTAGCAAAATATTTACCATCTGGACTAAAATTTAAACCCCAAATTTTTTGATTATGAGCGGAAATAGTTTTGATTAATTTACCGTTAATTGTCCAAAATTTGACTTTACCATTTTCGGTTGCAGTCGCGATAATATTGTTATTTGGATTCAAGGCGATCGCCCACAATGATTCTGCTTCTGATATGGTTACAACAGGACGATTTGTAAATAAACCCGTGGTAGAATTATATCGCCACAAACTAACTGTATTATCAAAACTTCCAGCGATGAGAAATTGATTATCGGGACTAAATATAACGCTAAAAACACCTTGTTTATGTGCCGATAAAGTTTGGATTAATTGCGTATTTTCGTATTTACCCACATTGAGATCCCCCCTAGCCCCCCTTTTCAAGGGGGGTTTTAAAAAATTAACTCTGCTTCTTAAGGGGGGTTTTGAATAATTAGCCCCCTTTCCCAAGGGGGGTTGGGGGGATCTATCCTGTCGCCAAATCTTAATAGTATTATCTTGACTTCCAGAAGCCAAAAGCCTTCCATCATCATTAAAAGCAACGCTCATCACCGAAGCATCATGATCGGATAAACGATTATATTCACGAATTGGATTAATATTTTCTAGTAAAGAACTAAACAATTCTGTCTTAGTTTCTGCATCTAAATGATCTCTCAATTCAATCAGTTTATTATTCGCTTCCAAAGTAGAATTCAACGCTTCAACTTGATTCCCTGAATTTAACAAAGTTTTTGCAGTCAAACTCAAAGATTTTATTTGATTAATTTCACTTTTTTGACGTTGATTTTCCGCACGCTGCGATTGGAATTCCGCAATCCCAGCTAATATTAAAGCAGCAATTAAACCACCAACTAACCAAACAATAACTCGTCTTCTCGCTACCTTCTTTATTCGGGCTTCCCTATGGCGTAAATCTAAACTTAAATTAATAAAATCTTGTTCAACCGAACTAATTTGATTTTTACGTTGTAATAACCAAACTTTTGCATCAATTAACGGCTTACCACGCAACAAAGCTCCATCATCGCGATCGCTATTTTCCCACTGTCTAATAAAAACCCGCAATTGCTCTTGCCAATACCGAAATTCCCCATCTTCTCTCATCCACTTTTGCAATCGTCGCCAATTTTTTATCAATGCTTCGTGAATAATTTCAACCGTTTCTACCCCAGTAACTTGATTGCGATTCGTTACCACCAAACGCCCATCAGCTAAGCGAGTTACCAAATCCCAATCTCTCACCTCTTCCCGAATAGCCAAACGACGAATATCTGCACTTGTTTCCGAAGGCTGCACTAATTGAATAAATATCTGCTGCACCCTTTGCTTATGTACTAAACTTAATTGAGCGTAAATTGCTTCCGCATGATTAGCCAAAGCGGTTTCCACACCACCAATTTCTTCATAAGCTTGATGAGTTAACCAACCATCTCGCTGTTTTTCCCATAACTGAGTTAAAGTAAATTCCAATAAAGGTAAATTACTCGGAGATTCCAACACCGCATCAATCAACCGTTGACTTAAACCCTCTTCCAAGCTGACATTATAATTACCCGCTGGTTTTTCAATCGCTGCTCGTAATTCCTCCTCATCCATCGCAGCTAAATTTATTTGAGCATCCTGCAAAGCATCAGCCAAAGCACGATATGACAAAGCTTCCGCGTAAAAATCTGCTCGTAAAGTAATAATTACAGTACAGCCAGGAACTTTAATTAAATTAAGTAAATTATCAATAAAAAGATGTCGAGAATCTGTATCGAAACATAAAGTAAAAAGTTCTTCAAATTGGTCTACAATTATTGCTAAATGAGAGTTTTGATTATTAATAATAAACGGTTCAACGAAATTTTCTAAGCTCTTATTACCGTTTCTTAACTCAACTTCTAATTCCAACTCAGTCAAACGTTTTGAATTCAAATCCTCCCCCTTTCCTCGTAGGAAAGGGGGCTGGGGGGTTAGGTTTTTTTCAATTCCAAAATGCGGCAATCCTTGTAATAAACCAATCGCCAAAGATTCAAAAGGATTATTACCGGGACGAAAATTAACAATCAACCAATCGCGCTTCTTATCCTGCTTCAACTGCGGAATTAAACCCGCAAAAACCACGCTTGACTTCCCACTTCCCGAAGCACCCACCACAGCAACAAAGGGCTTTTTATTCACCGTCGAAACCAACTGTCTTGTGACAAATTCTCTACCAAAAAAATTAGCTGCATCCTCTTCCTTGAAAGCAGCCAAACCCAAATACGGGCTGTTGTTAATTGCACCCAAATTTTGCCAAGTAGGAGGTATTTCTAATAAATTCTGCACAATTACCGGCAACCAACTCGCACAGGGATAGTTATTCTCTAATCCCTGTAATTTTCTGCGAGCGATATTAACGGACTTATAAAGAGATTTTCCTTTGGTAAATTCCTGAAAAAAGTATTTTAAAAAATGGTTTGCTACCTTATCCGGAACGGGTTCGCGCATCACAATGACTTGCGGAATATGCAAACTTTCCAACTCGGCAGCAATTCCTAAACCATCGCAAGAATTGAAAAAAGCTAACTGCAACCCGCTCCTAACCGCCCTTTTTAAACTTTCCTTCAATTCTTCGATTGTTAAACTATCAAGTCTATTTAGATAAATCCTTCCCTGCGCCGATTCAGTTCGACTATGCCCAGAAAAGAATAAAATATCCCATCCTTTTTCATCCCAAAGATGTTCGTTTAACTCTAATACCGAAGGTTCATTTAAAACAACTAACTCCGCATCCCGACAATATTCTTTTAAAAGTTTATTATCTTCAGCAACATTGATACCTTCGCTATTGCCTAAAACAATTAAAATTCTTACTTGATTGCGATAACTTCTAGTAAAACGACGAGCAGAAAAACAACTCAAAGCTATCTCAGCATCAGGATAACTATCAAATAAATCCCATAGATGCCAAGGAAGTTTTCTTAATTGAAATTCAGTAGTGCGAATGATAAACCGAATTTCATCATCAGGAGATAAATTTATTAAACATTCTTCCTTAATTCTGCGAAACGAGTCAGCTTTTAACCAATTAGTAAAATTCAGCTTAATATTATCGGCTTTTTTTCTACAATCTTCCTTTAAAGATGTAAATTTAACATTTGATATTCGATCTTTTTTTATTTTAATTCGATATCCATCTAAACCGCGATAGCTTCTGCACCACTCTTGATAAATATCTGGTAGATGGGGAATAGGAGGTAATCTTAATTGATTGTCACTTAACTCAACATCCCCACGCTTACCATCATCACCAATTTCCAAACTAACGCTAAAACCTCGATCAAAATTACCATCCAGTTTGAGTACAACTAATTTTTTCATATGTGTTACCGCAACGATACCGGAAGCTATATTAGGTTATCGGTAGTTTTGGCAGTATTTTACGCAAAATTTTCGTATTTTTACGTAAATTTATCTGGCTTTGGCGTACTTGTATAGAGAAATTGGGAATAAGAAACAATTAAATCGTTATACAAAAAAACTAATATAAAAAAAGGATTTCAGATTAACAATTTATTAAAAATACATTCTAAAATCTAAAATTGATATCACACTTCAAATTGCTTCATCACCTCCGAATCACCATAAGCAACCGTAATATTAAATTTTTCCCCAGACTCAGCACTAAATTCAGATTGAATCCAATTATCCTCTTCTCTTGAAACAACTTCTAAAGCTTCTCCAGTTTCATCCCTAATAATTAATTTAATTCCTTCTGGTAAAGCCATTTCTCCCACAGGATAAAGCTGAGTTAAAATATCTACCCCTTCACTTTCGCTTTCCGACATCACTTTCATTACCAAAGCAACTGATATTTTATCCAAATGCATCCCCAAATCAATTTTTTGTCCTCTGGTTATACTCACTTCATTTTTAAAAGCTAACCCCAACTGTTGAGGTTTTAATAACTCATCAAGTTTTTGCCAACTAGCATCAACAACTCCATCTAGCCATTTTCTAAAATTAATAATATTAGAGGTTGTTTCAGCTTGTACAGATTCTACTACTTCCAATTCAGTTAAATAAACTAGAAAATCTGACAAAGACTCTAACTTACTTAAATAAATTTTATCCGCAGCTTCAGGGGTAAAGCCTAATATTTTTGCTGACTTAAGAGAATCACTTAACTCTACAAAAACATAACCAATTCTATCTTCCCAAACCTCCGGGGAAATTTCCACAACTTCGGCTTCAGCTAAAACCGGAAGACATTCTAATTTACCAATATCTTTAACTATTAAGTCAGCAACATTCATTAATTCAACAGCCAAAAAATTGCGACTGTCACCTTCCGAGTAATCAGTCTCAAACCCCATGCAGCGCAAATAATTATTAACTGCATAAACGGTTAAACTATTTAGATAAACCTGCTGACGCTTTTCTTGATTATAAATTTCCGATACTAATTCTTGAGCAATTGAATGAGCTTCAAAAGACAACGGAACGGTAAAGCTGAGTTTTTGGGTGGTACTGTTCATAACAAAATTATTTTGGTGGCGAGCTGTTAATTTTACTTCTATATATACTTCTTTAGATAGTCGATTATTTTATGCATTCGGCGTTGATAAAAACTAGAAAGCGTTGACAAAGGAATATCTAACTCTTGAGAAATGTCTTTCCATTTCTTTCCTGACAACAGAAAAAGTAAAATCACTTTTAAATTAGCTTCAGGATGTCCTCTTAACTGTTCGCTAATTAAATATTTTCCTGGATCTTTATTGATAACTTCTTTAATAACTTCTGCTTGAGATAATTGGTTTGACTGATGTATTTCTTTATTGATATCATCCAAAGATAAAACTGGTGATATTTTTTCTCCTTTCGGAACCTTAGTAAGTCCTTTTTTTTGTTCTTTATTAACAACATCAATAAATCGCCAGCGAAAAATTTTATTCACCCAAGCCATTACCGGATATTGCGGATTATATTCATCAATTTTGCTGCATATTTCCATAAAAGTTAGCTGTAATGCTTCATTATGATAATCTTCATAATTAGCTAATCCCAACCACTGAGTTTGTTTGTTTAATCGTCTAGAATTTACAATAGCGTTGACAAAGTTATTCAAAGCTATCCGTCGCTTAACTCGAACGATCGCACTATCATCCGCCTGAGAATATTGCTTAATCTCCTCGAGTAACACAATTAATTGTTGATTGAGAGCATTATCCCTCTGCTGAGAATCACTGTTCATCAATGCGTTTTGTAAGGTATATTCTGGTATCTTCCTCTACCTCCAACTTTTACGCAAAAGCAGTTATTTTTTTTAAGTATTGAAAAACCTGCTTTTTTGGAAAAGCCGGGTTTATTAACTATGAACGTTAAATAATTTAATCTCTTATTGCAAAAAATATTCAAAGTTAGTAAGGTGCGTTATGGCTTCAGCCTAACGCACCGAAATATTTATATAGCCAAAAGTTTCTAGTATTTAATCATCATGGTGCGTTGCGCTTTGCAACAACACAACGGCAGTTTTGCGGTTGTGTTCATCCACACAGCAAACTGCCTTCCCTACAATCCTAAAACTCTTGTGGTACGGGCATCCCTGCCCGTCCGAATTAACTTCATCTTGCCGAAAATCTGCTGTATCTTACTTCCCACCATAATAAAAAGCGATTTCCTTTTCCTTCAAAGGCACAAAATCAGCTTCTTCAAGCATTTTATTCAGTTCATCTTGGGTTAGGTGTTTAGCCCCAATTCTAACAATGCGCGATCGCATAGTATTCTTGACACCACTACGCTGCCTATTCCCCTCCAAAGCCATAACTTTGTTGTATAAATCCAGTTTTTCTGGTTCAATAGCAGAACCATCCAAATCAATACCTTTAGCAATAGCTTCGTCAACAGCATCAGCACCCTTAGTAGACGCATTCATTTGATCGGCTTCAGCAGTCATGGCAAATTATTTTTATTAACGTGACTGAATTTTACCAGTTAACAGTTGTCAATTATCAGTTATCAATTATCATCACTCTTCTCTACTCCCAATTCCCAATTTTCTAATTGAACATTTAGATGCAGTAATTTCGCGTATGCGCTTGTCAGTTATAAGGCTTATAGTTTAATCTCAAAATAATGCTGTAGCAATATGGTGGAGCTATGTCAGAGCATCGTATTCCCGATAACAAACAAAACCGTAAATTAGAAAGAGCTTTAAGCAATACAATTGTTGATAAATGCTTTGATAACTCCGAAAGCTGGCTGCGAGCTATCTTACGAATGTGTATCTTCTCTTTAGGATATATAGATTCCGAGCCAGTGTTTATTGTCGAATGTCCCAATCAAGCTGTAGCAAAACGATTAAGTCGCAAAACTTATCCTTTTCGAGATATAGTATATTATTTAACCGACGACCTTTACGCTAGCGAACGCACTTTATTCTGTTATCAAGAATCAAAAAACGGTTCGTGGCGATGTTTTGACACCAATAGCAATTCCTGGAAAAACTGGAATAGTCTACAAACCTCTCATCGGTTTAATTAATAAGACAAAGAGAGAGGGGGAAGAGGGGGAAGAGGGGGAAGAGGGGGAAGGGGGGGTAGATAATTTCTAACTCCTAACTCCTAACTCCTAACTGCTCACTCCTTCCGCGTTACTAAACCACCAAAAAAGGCACCTAACACGCTTCCAGTCCAGATTCCTGTAGTGCTACCTTGCCACATAGCACCCGGCGCGATCGCAATTTTACAACCTGCTTTAAATAAGTCCCAGCGTTGATTCTGACAGTTTTGGCTGTGGGCTTGTACGCTAATTTGTCCGCCGATATAACCGCCAAAAAAGCCTGATGCCAATGCTAGAAAAGTACAAATTAATAATCGCTTTTGTGAAGATTTTTTGCTCATTATTAAATGCTATAAGAGGTGAGGCTAGCTCCCGCCATCCCGAAGCGATAAAAACTAAATCATAAAAATGCTTCTTCTGGTAAAGGCATTATTGCCCATCCGATTCAAATAAAAACTAAAAACTTAACAGATTTTTGCATAATCCGTACTTAAATGGCTATTATTATTAGCAACTTGTAAGCGCAGGATACAATTACAGTTTTTGGGATTCTAGTTCCTTCAACTAGGAAGTCAAAGGTTCTCGAAACATTATGTTCTGCTCGCTTCTGACTGATAACCCCTGTCTTCAAAATTTCAACATCTAGCAGTTGATGAAGTCGCGGTTAAAGAACAATCGGGAAAAGCAACAAACTAGCTTTGCCTAAAAAAGCGGTAATGCCTACCCAAACAACATAACAGTTGTAACTGTCTCCAGAACAATTAAAACAAGTACTACCATTATGGAAGCCCCAATGCAGGAACCGGAAACCGTGGAAACTAAAACCTCAGAAACACAAGTGCCAGAAATGAACAATCCTACTGGAACTATAACCAAAATTCAGCCTTCCACGCAATCTCAAGAGCAATGGCTCAAATACGGAGAGCAACTTTCTAGCTTCTTAAAACAACTCACCGATAATGCTGGAACCTACTTTAATCAGTATAAGCAGCCTTTAGTTTATATCGGTATAGGTATAGCTGCCATAGTCGCAGTCAAAGTCGTGCTATCTATTTTGGATGCATTAAATGATATTCCTTTAGTAGCACCTACCTTTGAATTGATTGGTATTGGCTATTCTGCCTGGTTTATCTACCGCTACTTACTCAAAGCTTCTACTCGTAATGAGTTGACTAGTGAAATCACAACCCTCAAAACACAAGTAGTTGGCAAAGATGCTTAAAACTCAGTAATTAGCCATTTGACACACGGCTGATACGGTAGGGAGCATTTTTCATGTAGGTAATTTTGTAGTGCAGACCAAAAGGTCTGCATTTTGTTTGATTGCTAGTACTTTTGAAAAGGTTCGTAGTAGCGCTTCAGCGCCGGGCGGAATCCGGATGCGCTGAAGCGCTACTACGAGCCTATAAAAACTAATGAAAAAGACTACACAGTAGTTTCGGGCAAAACGAATCATGAGGCCGCAGATGCGGCTCATCATCAATAGAACAAACGACTACTGATTGATCACATATTGCGATTTGATCGGTTCGACTTTATCCATTTTCACTAAAGCTTGGTAAATCATTGTCGTTACCTCTGCACGTGTAGCATCTTCCTTGGGTCGGAAAAAATTACGATCTGGATGATTTACAATTAGACCGTTAGCTGTAGCAATTGCTACTTGTTCTCTCGCCCATTCAGGGATTTGGTCGGCATCTTTATAGACACTCAAAGCTTGATCCTGGGATTCAGGAGTTTTTAAAGTCTTATTAAGTCCGCTAACTAAGGCTGCTATAACTTCTACTCGCGGAATCCTTTGATTAGGTCTAAACGTATTTGCGTTGTAGCCTTTCATGAACTTTTTATCAACAGCGTTCTTAATTTGGTTTTGTGCCCAAAAATCAGCAGGTACATCCGCAAAGCTTCTATTGCTATTGGTAAGGTCAGTTTTGAATGCTTGGTCGATTATGGCAGCAAATTCGGCACGAGTTACAGGTTGTTGTGGTTCAAAGGTATTTTTGTCCTTGCCTGCTATAATTTGGCGGGATGAAAGTGTGTCTATAAAAGGCTTAGCCCAATAACCAGCAGGTACATCATCAAAATCTTTCGCTGGTGGAATTGTCGGTGGTTTTGTCGCTTTAGCTTGTGGGGTAGGTGTTTGTGTTGGTGTTGCAGCCTGTGTTGGCGTAGGCTTCTCAACTACTACTGGTGCCTCGATCGGCTTAAGCTTATCCTCACCTACATTTAGCCCCGCGTTATTAGTATTATTCCCAGTTACTCTGTCATAATCTGGTGGTACTCTTCTTACAGGTGGTACCAAGAATGGCGGAATTACCGCGTTATCCGTTCTCCTCTCTAATAAAACTGGATTTCTTCGTCTTGGTTCAGCCTCAGTGACTGGTTGACGATACTTCAGATTATTATTAGGCTCTGGGGAAGGAACCAACAAAGCCGTCAAATCATTCAAATTATTATCGTCATCGGATCTTAGTGGTACATTGCTACCGACGGGAGCATTTGAAGACAAATTAGCAAAATTCCAGTTAGTCTCCTTTCGAGAAAGCGACCAAAAAAGAACCGTACCGATAGTTAAAAAAGCAACTAGTATACCGATAAAATCATCAAACCCCAGTTCCGAGTCTGAAGACGAACCCGGATTGGGAGGTGGTTGGTTAGTCATGGTAATAATTAACTTGTTGGTATTAGAATTAGCATCTAACAGAATTAAGCCATAGACTATCCCCTTACAGTACTTTTTTCAAGATTTTTTGTTAATTCGACATTGAGAATTGAGAATTGAGAATTGAGAATTGGGTATTGGGTATTGGGCATTGGGCATTGGGAGATGGGGAGATGGGGAGATGGGGAGAAAAATCCAATTACCAATTAGCAATTACCAACTACCTACCTATTACCAATTCCCCATGCCCCATCCCCCATCCCCAATTCCCAACTGTATCAAAGCACTCGTAATAAACTAGGAATGCTATCAATCGCTTCTAGGTTGCGAATTTCGTCTAAAGCTTTGTGAAAATTACCTTCGGTAACGTCGTGGGTAACGACTACTATTTCTGCTAGCTTTTCTTGAAAACCTGTTTGCACGATTGATTCTAAGCTGACTCCACTTTTACCGAAGCAAGTACCTAGTTTCCCGATTACTCCTGGTTGGTCTTTTGTTAGGAAACGTGCATAAAATCTTGTGACAAGTTCTTCAGAAGCAGCTAATTGACAATTTTCTTGATGAAAACTAGCTAATAATGGGTCTAATTTAGAAATTTTATATTTTGATTTATTTCTTGAATCTTGCTTGCTGGCTTCAGGTAAACTTATAAGTTGAGATACAAGATTTAAAATATCTGATGATACGGCGGAAGCTGTAGCACCCGCACCTGCACCGGGACCAAAAAACATCACTTGTCCGATGGGTTCGCCTTCTACAAAAATTGCGTTATTTACGCCGTTAATACTTGCTAAAGGATGTGCCGAAGGTACTAAAGTTGGATGCACTCTTACTGAAAGCGATGATTGATTAACTTTTTTGGCGATCGCCAGTAACTTAATTACAAATCCCAGCTTTCGGGCATATTCAATATCGGTTTTACTAATTTGGCGAATCCCTTCGCAATACACATCTTCTCTATTAATGCCTCCATCAAAGGCACAAGAAGCCAAAATAGCAATTTTATCGGCAGCGTCTAAACCTTCTACGTCGGCTGTAGGATCTGCCTCTGCATAACCTAATTGCTGTGCATCGGCTAATACATCATCGAAACTACTACCTTCGTTCTGCATCCGCGTCAAGATGTAGTTGGTAGTACCGTTGATAATCCCCGTAACGGCTTGAATTTTATTAACGCTCAAAGATTGCTTTAACGGTTGAATGACCGGAATTCCACCACCTACTGAAGCTTCAACCATTACATATACTCCGGCTTGATTGGCGGCCGTATATAGTTCTTCTCCAAACCGGGAAATAGCAGCTTTATTTGCAGTGACAACGTGCTTACCGTTACGTATGGCTTTGAGCATCAACTCTCTGGCTGGCTCTAATCCACCCATGACTTCTACAACAATATCTATATCGGGGTCGGTGACAATTGCCTCTAAATCTGTAGTGATAATTCCTTTGGGCAATTCTACTTCACGTGGCTTGTCAAGCGATCGCACTCCGACGCGATATATTTCAATTTCTTCTAATAAAGGATGGCGATCGTCGCTATCTAATAATAACTTCACCGTACCGCATCCGACGGTACCTAATCCCAGGATTCCCAGTTTAAAAGCCACGATTATAGCACCCCCTAATTTTGGATTTTGGATTTTGGATTTTGGATTTTAGATTTTAGATTTTAGATTTTAGATTTTGCGGAAACTTGACGAAGAGATATTCTTCTCGTCAAAGTGTTTAAGACGGATCTTAGATAAAAACAAGTCCCTACCTTCAAGCAGGAAAGCAGGGGATAATCTAAAATTCATAAATTTTCTAATTTTAGTAGAAAAACTTAAAATCTAAAACCTGTAAGCATCTTATTTCTTTTTATCTCTTTCAAGAAGAGGATAATCCGAAATCCCCAATCTAAAACAAAAGCATCCGTTGTTAAAATCTAAAATCTAAAATCCAAACTCCCTACTCCCTAAATAATATAGGTAGGGCAATATATACCCTACCTAAATGTTTTGTCAAAAGTCAGCAGTCAAAAGTAAACTAAATTAACTTTCCGACCAACAACTTTTCTTAATAAGTTTCTACGTTCCAGCGGTGTGCTTTTTTGAGTTGCTTCTGGTAATTGCTCCACTCAACACCTTCTTTAGCAGCAGCAGCAGCAAGTGCGGCATCAATACCGTCTTCCATACCCTTCAAACCGCAAATGTAGACGTAAGTGTTTTCGTCCTTAACCATTTTCCACAATTCCTCAGCGTACTCCTCGCAACGGTGCTGGATGTACATTCTACCGCCGTCTTTGTTCTTCTGTTCGCGGCTGATAGCGTAAGTTAAACGGAAGTTATCGGGATACTTGGACTGTATTTCTTCGAGTTCTTCTTTATAAAGAATGTTGGGAGTAGTAGGAATACCGAATATCAACCAAGCAAAGCCCTTGAATTGATAATCTGTATTTACTTTCTTCTCTTTATCTTTGAACATCCGCCATAAATAAGCACGGAAAGGAGCAATACCCGTTCCGGTTCCCATCATCACGATCTTAGCTTCGGGGTCATCGGGTAAAAGCATTTCCTTACCCACCGGACCAGTAATATTAACATCTGCTCCTACTTCAAGACTAGTCAAATGAGTTGAGCAAACGCCGTAGACTGTTTCGCCAGTTTCGGGGTGCTTGTACTCCAATTGGCGCACGCATAATGATACGGTTTTATCATCTACGTCATCACCATGTTGAGTTGAAGCGATGGAGTACAGTCTGAGTTTCTCAGGCTTACCATTCTTGTCTACTCCCGGTGGAACAATACCGATACTTTGACCTTCAAGATAACGCAAGTCTCCGCCGGAAATATCAAATTTGAGGTGACGCACGGTACCAATTCCGCCTTCACCAACCAATTCTTCATTAGATAGACATTTACCTACGTATGGATCTTTAGGACGGTAAATATTAACGGGAACGTCCTTCTTCTTGGCTTTCGCTTCAGTCATGGTGTTGCCTTTTTTATCCTTCTTCCTAGACTCTGATGTGGCTTCAACACCCCCTTTATTGCTCGCACCACTACTGCCGTTTGAAGCAACTTTACCGTTAGCTTGCTCCAAAGCGTCCATAGATTGAATGCTGACAATTTTGCCGCCTAGACGAGAGATACGCCGCATTTCTTGATTCATGCGGTTATAAGGCACTCTAATGAATACACTGCCACTGTTCCGAATTGGGTAGTTTGTTTTATCAGTCTCTTCGCTCTGACGTAAACCCACTACTTCATATAGAAATACGCGGCTACCCGATTCCGAGTTAGCAGTACTTTCAATAGCGCCTTGATAATACATATTTTTTACCACTCCGATTGATTACTTAACCCTTGGACAAAATATCTTTCCCTTTTATACACTGCGACTTTGTTTACCGAATTTCGGTATACCAATCGCAACATTCATCAGGGAAATGGCCGTCAATATAGCCATTAGTCTTACTGCTTGCACTCGTCTTAGTTGGCTGCGGGTTAGTTAAAGACACACCTGTTCACCTTCTAAAGTAATTGATAAGTTGCTCGCAGAATGTTAATAATGAATCAATTTAATTTTTTCTTTGTCAATTTCGACATTAGGCGAACCTTAAGATAGCTTGAACTTACCGGGATAATGGTAAACTATCAACGCGCCGAGTCTATTAACAATATTAATAATTGATAAAAGAATATTATATTCCTTTTGTGTAAGACTTTTTCCACTAATTTGACTTATGTTATTAGCTGCTTATTATAGTTGTGGGTGACATTAGGACTCTTGAGCTTAATTGAGTAAGGACATTCACAAATAAGAAATTTGCTGCTAGAGATTTCACTGTAGCAATATCAATACGCACTCATGTGTTACCGACAACCATAAGTTATATAAACAACTATAATCAGTTTTGCGTGATGTGAAACATCTGTCAACCTTCACAGAGATGATTATTGGCAGAGGTTTCAGAGAAACAAGCAGAAGCCAAAAATAATCATATTTTTTCTATTTTATATTTTCCATCTTTCGATCTAATTAATTATTAGTTATTTTATAGTATAATTACTATCCACTATTTTTTGCTCTGCTACTATGGAAATAACCCGCAGTCGCAGAATTGGAGAAGCATTTGTGCCATCGACTGGCAACAATAGAACGATCAAAACATGATACAGTTATATATAATGCAATATAATGTAATAATCTTTGCTTATCTTACCTATCGTTAGAGATGATAGGTAACAAATTGATTAGTGCAATAGCTTTTTGATTATTAAATGAATATTCGTAATTTGAGCGCAACCTGGTAATCGCGATTATTCGGGTGCAGAGCTTGTATAAGATACGCCGCTTCTGTTACAATCCGAAATATAGCTAGGATTAAATACTTACAGCAACTTATCATGACTAACGAAACAGGGATCAAGTAATAAAATCATTACTTACCCCTTATTGTCGTATATTGATGTTGTGTAGCAAGAACGCAGGGCAACCGTAATGGGGACTCCTGACTTGTAATAAATCTGTGTAAAAAAAATATTGATTCAGTCATCTTTAGAAATTAATTAGAGGGGATTTATGACAAATATGCCGGATCGCATTGTAATGATTGGAGTTGCTGGAGACTCCGGATGCGGTAAATCTACGTTTTTGCGTCGCTTAATTGATTTGTTCGGCGAAGAATTTATGACCGTCATCTGTTTAGATGACTATCATAGTTTAGACCGCAAACAGCGTAAAAAAACAGGTATTACGGCTCTAAATCCAAGAGCAAATAATTTTGACTTGATGTACGAGCAAATGAAAGCTCTAAAAGAAGGTCAAGCAATCGATAAACCGATTTACAACCATGAAACCGGCGAATTAGATCCTTCTGAGAGGATACAGCCAAATCATATTATTGTGATCGAAGGATTACATCCTTTATATGATGAGCGAGTGCGTTCTTTGCTTGATTTCAGCGTGTATTTAGATATTAGCGATGAAGTTAAGATTGCCTGGAAAATCCAGCGCGATATGGAAGAAAGAGGTCACGATTACGAAGATGTCTTGGCTGCAATTAATTCTCGTAAACCTGATTTCCAAAACTATATTGAACCGCAAAGAGAATTTGCTGATGTGGTTCTTCAGGTATTACCAACCAACCTGATTAAAGATGATAAAGAGCGTAAAGTACTGCGGGTACGTATGCTGCAAAGGGAAGATAAAGAAGGCTTTGAACCCGTTTACCTGTTTGACGAAGGTTCAACAATTCAGTGGACTCCTTGCGGACGTAAGCTGACTTGTTCTTACCCCGGTATGCAGATGTACTACGGTTCCGATGTATATTACGGTCGCTATGTCTCTGTATTAGAAGTTGATGGTCAATTTGATAACCTCGATGAAGTCATTTATATTGAGACACATTTGAGTAAAACATCTACTAAGTATCAGGGAGAGATGACTCATTTGTTACTCCAGCACCGCGAATATCCAGGTTCTAATAATGGAACGGGTTTATTCCAAGTATTAACTGGTTTGAAAATGCGTGCTGCTTACGAACGCTTAACACAGACAGAAGCGAAAATGGCTGTTGAGGTTTAAGAGATTGTTTTAATTGGCTGATAAAATTTTTCAAAACTAGTTGTTATTTTTGTTGGGGCATCCATATGGTGTCCCTTTTTTAGTAAAAAAATACAGATTAAGAATAAGTTAGATTAAGTTAAGTAAATATTTTATAACACCGAATGTTTCCAAAAAATTAGCTAACTAACAGAAAAACTATTTCTTTTCAAGTCATTTAGATAACTATTGATTTTCGGATAAATAAGGCAATACTCATTATTAATTGCCAAAAAATTGGTATGATTGCTGATAAAAGCGACTTAATAAAATGTTCGCATTAATTAAGTCTAAATACTCTTTTAGGAGGAACTGAATTTGACTCGTCGCTATCTATTTACCTCCGAGTCTGTAACTGAGGGACATCCAGATAAAATCTGCGACCAGATTTCAGATACTATTCTGGATGCTTTACTCGAACAAGACCCCACAAGCCGCGTTGCAGCAGAAGTTGTGGTCAATACTGGCTTGGTGCTAATTACTGGTGAAATAACCAGTAAAGCGAATGTTAACTACATGAATCTCGCTAGAAAGAAAATAGCTGAGATTGGCTACACCGACGCTGTAAATGGCTTCTGTTCCAACAGCTGTTCGATTTTAGTTGCTTTAGACGAACAATCAGCGGATATCGCTCAAGGCGTTAACACCGCTCAAGAAAACCGCGAAGAGTCCAGCGAAGAACAATTCGACAAAATTGGTGCTGGCGATCAGGGTATCATGTTCGGTTTCGCTTGTGACGAAACTCCCGAACTAATGCCTTTACCCATCAGCCTTGCTCACCGTATTGCTCGCAGGTTAGCAGCAGTTCGCAAGACAGGTGAATTAGCTTATCTACGTCCCGACGGTAAGACTCAGGTAAGTATTGCCTACGAAGATGGTAAACCCGTGGGTATTGACACCATCTTAATTTCTACCCAGCACGCGCCCACCATCGGCGATATCAGCGATGAAGCCGCAGTACGGGAAAAAATTAAGCAAGATTTGTGGTCTGCGGTAGTCGAACCTTTATTCGGCGACATTGAAATCAAGCCGGACGAGAAAACCCGTTTTTTGGTTAACCCCACCGGAAAATTTGTAATCGGCGGACCTCAAGGAGACTCAGGTCTTACCGGACGCAAAATTATTGTCGATACCTATGGTGGTTATTCCCGACATGGTGGCGGAGCTTTTTCTGGCAAAGACCCCACAAAAGTAGACCGTAGCGCCGCTTATGCTTGTCGTTATGTGGCTAAAAACATTGTTGCTGCTGGTTTGGCAGAAAAATGTGAAGTTCAGTTGAGTTATGCCATTGGTGTTGCGCGTCCAGTGAGTATCATGATCGAAACTTTCGGTACGGGTAAAGTTGACGAACAAACTTTGTTGGAATTAGTTCAAAAGCACTTTGAACTTCGTCCAGCGGGTATTATTCATGCCTTCAACTTACACAAATTGTCAAATGAACGAGGCGGACGTTTTTACCAGGACGTTGCGGCTTACGGTCATTTCGGACGTACCGATTTAGACTTACCGTGGGAGCGTACTGATAAAGCTCAATTGTTGAAGCAAGAAACAAGTAACTTAAATGGAGTAGCAGTACCAAACTCTACTCAAGCTTTAAGTCTTTCGTAAAAAGTAGGTAGCCCCGTTTTTAGTGGATGGGTAGCTGTCTTGTAGTAAGAAAACAGTGAGTGAGGAATAAATTTAAAGTTTATTACTCCTCACTTATTTAATTTGTCAACCGATTTTAATGAAAATTTGTTAAATTTTTACTGCAAAATAACCTAAATATCGTAAAGGTGGTGCAAAGTACCTAGCAGTTGGGCTTTTGTAACTGTTATAAAAGAAAATAATAATTATAATTGATTACTGTCTCGATCTTATTTCACCGCTGATATTAATTATGTATAAAATATGTATAAAATATGGCGGTAAATAAAAATTTCTCTATAGAAAATAAGGCGGGCTTCTCGTTCTTGGTGTTTTATACTTAGAACGTATAGACAAAGCCTTATAGGAGTTCTCTCGGGTAAAGAGATTTGAGGGATGCAAACTCAAAAGCCAACCGCTTTATACAGCAGTTCAGAAAGTAAAGATGTGTCAGAAGATGTGCCCTTAAATGATGAACTGCCTACTTTAGAATTTCCTTCAAGTGGGAAACTTAAAGCTAGTTCTAAACGTATCCATCAAAAAATTGGCTACGGATATTTTGTGGCGATTGGAATTGGTTTTTTTGGTTCGCTGGTTGGATTGGTAATTGCCAACTACTATCGCGCCAGAGAAATCGGTCAGTTTAAGCACGCCCAATATCAAACGCAAATGCTGGCAGATTACAAAGATGCTTTAGTAGAAGTACAACTGCACAGCTATAGTTTGGCTGCGGTGGCAAAACTACCCCAAAAGCGTTCTGCCGCAAAAGTTGAATTTGATGAAAGCATCCGTAAAGTCGAAGATGTCGAAGCTGAGATTGCAGAATTTATTAACGACAAACCTGGAAGATTAGCAGCAGCAGAACCAGTTGTTCAGGTATTAGTGCGAGAGTACCAAGATAGCTTAGAGTCTTACACGCAACAGCTAAATTCAATCTTGCAGCAAGCGAATGGTAAATCCCAACCACAGCAACTTTCTGATACCCAGCAACAATTACTCGAACTTACCCGTTCTCAAACAGCTATTAGTTTGGAGCAGCTAGGTAGACGATTAAATAATATTCTTCAAAATGCCCGAAGGCAAGAATCTCGTAGAGCCAAAGACTTAGAATTTTCCAAAGGAATTGAAAGAACAATCGTAATTGCCAGTATGCTGCTTTCAGTCGCGATCGCAGTTGTGGTGGCTTGGCGAACTTCCCGCGCCATAGCGGAACCAGTAATAGTTGTAACTCAAGTAGCCGAACAAGTCGCTCGCAAATCCAATTTCGATTTACGCGCTCCAGTTACCACCGAAGATGAAATCGGCTTACTCGCAAAATCACTAAATCATTTAATAGAAAGAGTATCAAAAAGAACTAAACAATTAGAACAAGCTAAAGAATTAGCAGAAGCAGCCAGCAAAGCAAAAAGTCAATTCTTAGCAAACGTCAGCCATGAATTACGCACGCCTTTAAACGCCATAATCGGTTTAAGCCAACTTTTACAAGAAGACGCTACGGATTTAGGTGTAGAAGAAGATTTTACTGCTGACTTAGAAATAATTAATGCATCGGGTAGACATTTATTAGAACTGATTAACGACATCCTCGACTTATCCAAAATTGAAGCCGGGAAAATGACTCTTTACCCGGAAACCTTTGAAGTATTGCCATTGATAAAAAATCTTGTTTCCACCATCAAGCCAACCATAGAAAAAAATGGTAGCTCCTTAGAAATTGATGGTGATGGAGAACTAGGCACCATGTATCAAGATCAAACAAGAGTACGACAGGTACTATTAAATTTATTAAGCAATGCGTCAAAATTTACCAAAAACGGTAAGATAACCCTGAAAATTAGACGAGAAAATGCTGTAGCCGATATACCCAGTGAAATAATTACTTTTATCGTCAAAGATAGCGGCATTGGCATGACAGAATCTCAGCTAAACCAGCTATTTAAACCATTTACACAAGGTGATGCTTCAACTACTAAAAAGTATGGTGGAACCGGATTAGGATTAGCCATTACCCGTCATTTTTGCCAAATGATGGGTGGTGATATTGACGTACAAAGTGAGTTTGAAGTAGGTTCCACTTTCACCGTTATATTACCAGTAATCAGTAATCAGTAATCAATTATCAATTATCAGTGAATGGTAGGGTGTGTTGTTGCGAAGCGCAACGCACCATTATATGGGTTTTGAGTTAAGTGTAATATAGTTTTGATCTCTCTCCTACAAGAAGAGAAGCTTTGATTTTTGCTTTTTTCCTACTCCCCATTCCCTACTCCCTATTAATGCAATTATTCAATAAGAATCAACCAACAGTTAAACCATTACCAATAGTAGCAAATATACCTCATAGTGGCTTATTTGTTCCTGAAGAGATTGCTGCTCAATTTACAACCGAGCATTTAAAATCTCTACCTAATAGTGATTGGCATCTCGATCAACTTTATGATTTTCTACCCAGTTTAGGAATAACGGTTTTACAAGCTACTCATAATAGATATGTTGTCGATCTAAACCGTGAAGCAAAAGAACCATTGTTTGGCTCATTTTGGTCTGCGGTTATTCCAGAAAATACAGCTTTTAATAAAACTATCTATCAAAATAAACCTAACCAGGAACATATCGAAGAACGAATTGAAAAATACTATCTTCCTTACCACAATCAATTGAAATCGCTTCTTCAACAGAAAATAGAAGAGTTTGGCCTCGTTTATCTTTTAGATTTACATAGTTTCTGCGGGTTAATAAATGATGATGTTTGTTTGGGAAATGTAAATAATCAAACCTGTTCGGAGTTGTTAATTTCTACTGCTGACAAATGCTTTGCGAGTCAAGGTTTACAAGTGGTTAGAAATAAAAAGTTTACTGGAGGATATATTACAAGACACTACGGTGAAAGCAGTAATGTCGAAAGTCTTCAAATTGAAGTCCGCTATCATGTTTATTTACGAGAAAATCAGCTAGATAAATTAGAGCCTCCCAGTTACGAAGTAATTGAGTTTGAAGCAGCTAAGAATAAATTTTATGACATTTTTAAAATGATTGTTAGTCAGCTTTTTTGTTAATTTAAGTCTTATCGAATCGAAATTAACCAGGACTTACGCAACCGCAACGAAAAAGTAGGCATTCCCAACTCTAAGATCCCCCCTACCCCCCTTTTTAAGGGGGGCTTTGCGTAAGTCCTATTAACATGAGGGCATAGTTTAATTAATGCTAAAACTGAAAATTATGCAACAATATAAACTACAATTTGCTGTAGATAGTGAGGAGTTTTGCTTGTGAGTCGTCGTCCTAATCTTGCCATTACCACTTTTTTATATGTGGCTGGCTCTTTATTAGTAGTTCTAGCTATAATTCTCTTATTACAAGCGTTTGGAGTATTACAATTTCCTCAAGAAGCAATTTGGGCATTAGTGCTGTTAGCTATCGGCGCAGGAATTTTAGCTGCTGTTAATCGTAATTCGTAAATTAATCAGATAGAATCTTACTTCTTTGCTAATGCAAGATTGCTGAAAAACTTATGCTATGTACAGAGTAAGTAAGGAAATAATAGTTTGTTTCCCAATAGGAACAGAATTGAATTATTTAAAATTTTAAACGCAGCAAATGGAAAGTCAAAAAGACAGTAATTTGTATTTTCCAGTTGCTGTTGTTTTTATAAAAAACTATCTCGATCGGCTAAATTTCGGTAAGATTATAAAGTTAGCAATATAAGACAGTTGTATTAATGTAATTGAAAAAGCATATTGCTGCATTGCTACGACTTGTATTTTAATCCTGCTTACCCAAAGTCCATGACAACTACCACCGACTCTCTTAGTCACCTCAATCCCCATCAACGTCGCGCTGTCGAACATTATTGCGGTCCCTTGCTAGTTGTTGCTGGCGCGGGTTCGGGTAAAACACGAGCGTTGACTTATCGCATTGCTAATTTAATTACCGAACATAAAGTTAATCCCGAAAATATCTTAGCGGTAACATTTACGAATAAAGCCGCACGGGAGATGAAGGAGCGGATTCAAAAACTATTTGCCGAACAAATGGCTCTTTCGGAGTACGGCGAACGTTACGATTTATTACCAGAATACGACCAAGTAAAGCTAAGATCGAAAGTTTATAAACATATTATTAAAGATTTGTGGTGCGGTACTTTCCACAGTTTACTTTCTCGGATTCTAAGATTTGATATTGAGAAATACCAAGATGAGAACGGACGTACCTGGAAGCGTAATTTTTCGATTTTTGATGAATCTGATGCTCAAAGTTTGGTTAAGGAAATTGTTACCAAGCAGTTAAATTTGAGCGATAAAAAATTTAATCCTCGTTCGGTTCGCTACACAATCAGTAATGCCAAAAACCAAGGATTATCGCCGAAAGAATATGAAAAGGAAGAACCAAATTATAAGGGAAGGGTAATTGCAGAAGTTTACAATCTCTATCAAGATAAGTTAGCAGAAAATAATGCGTTAGATTTTGACGATTTAATTTTGGTTCCGGTAAGGTTATTTCAGCAAAATGAGCAGGTTTTGGGTTACTGGCACCATAAATTCCGTCATATTTTAGTAGACGAATATCAAGACACAAACCGCACTCAATACCAATTGATTAGCCTGCTATCGACTTATGGAGAACAGAAAAACGATTGGAATTGGCAAAACCGTTCTGTATTTGTGGTAGGCGATGCAGATCAATCAATTTATTCTTTTAGAATGGCTGACTTCACTATTTTGCTTGACTTTCAGCAAGATTTTGGGGATGGTTTAGAAGATGATGATACCCGTTCGATGGTGAAGTTAGAAGAAAACTATCGTTCCTGCGAAAATATTCTTCAAGCTGCAAACCACTTAATTGAAAATAACACCCAAAGAATTGATAAAGTTCTCAAACCAACTCGCGCTGAAGGCGAACAGATATTTTATTTTAAAGCTGAAGATGAAGTAGCAGAAGCTAATTTTGTCATCAATAAAATTCGTTCTTTAGAAGAAGAAAATCCCGATATAAATTGGGGTAATTTTTCGATTCTTTATCGTACCAACGCTCAATCGCGTCCTTTTGAGGATATGTTAGTCAGAAACGGAATTCCCTATACTGTAGTTGGAGGATTAAAATTCTACGATCGCAAAGAAATCAAAGATGTATTGGGTTATTTAAGAGCGATCGCCAACCGGGATGATACTGTAAGTTTGTTGCGGGTAATTAATACACCCAGACGTGGTATTGGTAAAGCTACCATCGAAAGCCTCACAAATGCCGCTAGGGAATTAGGCGTAAGTCTGTGGGAAATACTGAGCGATGAAACATCAGTTAATACCTTGGGTGGACGTTCGGCTAAATCAGTAAATAACTTTGCTCGGATGATTGGCCGCTTTCAGCAAGAAACTGAAAACATCAGTGCATCGGATATTTTACAGAGTGTTTTAGAGGAATCCGGTTACATTCAAGATTTGCAAAAACAAGGAAACGACGAAGCAGAAGACAGAATCCGCAACGTTGGAGAACTTTACAACGCAGTTCGTCAATATGAAGAAGAAGCAGAACTTGACGCTTCTCTTGCAGGTTTTCTTGCTAGTACCGCTCTAAGTTCCGATTTAGATAACGTCAAAGAAGGACAAAGCGCAGTATCTTTAATGACATTGCATTCTTCCAAAGGATTGGAATTTCCTGTAGTCTTCTTAGTAGGGTTAGAACAAGGATTATTTCCCAATTACCGTTCCATGAACGACCCAGCCGCATTAGAAGAAGAACGTCGTTTATGTTACGTCGGTATTACCCGCGCTCAAGAAAGATTATTTTTATCCCACGCCCTAGAACGCAGGCTGTATGGAACCCGCGAACCAGCAGTGCGATCGCAGTTTCTCGACGAGTTGCCCAAAGAATTATTAGGTACACAAAGACCTCGTAGCATTACTTATACAAATACTGGCGGTCGTACTTCCGCAACTTACGATAATGGTTTTGAAAATGTAAGTAGTGGCAAAGCAACTTCAAACGTAAACTGGCAAGTTGGCGACAAAGTAATGCATAAATCATTCGGAGCCGGTGAAATCACGCATATATTTGGTGGAGGGAATAAAGTTTCTGTAGCGATCAAATTTCCCGGTTTAGGTCAAAAAATTATCGATCCTAGAGTAGCTCAGTTACAGAAAATGGAATGACTTCAGTTAACAGTGAGCAGTGAGCAGTTAATAGGGAACTACGAATCATTCATTGATAATTGTCAAGTCAGCTTGACTAAACGTAACAAAATTGTTTATTTTATTTACAAGGGTTAATAAAATTTTATAGATGGGGCAGATGACTTGCGGTTGATGATTGGCTGATTCTGTATTTGCTAAGGTGCCCAAGCCGAGATTGTAAGCGCCTTCAAAGTATAATTATTTTCTGTTTTGGCAAGGCTTGTTCTTAAGAAGTCGTTAAGAAATGTTATTTTTCAGCAATGTCGTACAGATACTGTAATTAGTTAGTCTGTTTGTCCTCAATTATTTTTAGTGTGCTTTTATGAACCTTAATAAACTGATCGAGAGTTATTTTGCAGGTAATAGAGATTTTGTAGAAGCAAACTTACAGCAAGCTAATCTTAGTGAAATTTATTTAAACGGAATTAATTTGAATCGCGCTAACCTGACAAGTGCTAATTTGGAGGGAACTTCATTACGTGGAGCAAATTTGAATGAAGCTATTCTGGAAAGAGCAACTTTATGGAGAAGCAATTTAAGTAAATCTTTCTTAATTTGGGCTTGTTTGAGTAAAGCCTGTTTAATTCGGGCAAATTTAGAAAGTGCGGATTTGCATAAAGCTGATTTGAGCCAAGCCGATATGCGTTTAGCTTCTTTACGCTATGCCGATCTTAGTAATACAAATTTAGCAGGTGCGGATTTACGTTACGCCGATTTAACTGGCGCTAACTTGGCTAACTCTAACCTTGCAGGAGCTAATTTAACAGGAGCAATTTTAAGTTCTTCAGATTTGTACAACGTTAATTTAAGCAAAGCTATTTTAGCGAGAGTTGACATGAGAGATGCCGATCTAAGTTGTGTCAGCTTGGATGAAGCAGAATTATACAATGCTAAAATAGGGGACAGCAGTTTATCTCCTTCAATGCTTGAGGTTGCTTAAAATAATGAACAAGAAATGGTAATTCGATTCATTCCGTCACGAATCAACTACAACTTTCCTACTATTAAAAATCGCTCCTTAATTTGACGGAGGTGAGTGTATTTCTCGATTCAAGAAATGAATATTTCCCAGCAATCCCTATTACACAGTTTACTGCTTACAAAAAAATTTTTGCGTCCTCAAGTCTATTTCAAGGCTTCCTTAACTGCACTTTCTCACGCAATGGAAGATTTGGTGATAGTAGGAAACGAGCAACCGCTTGTAATCGCTAACTTTCAACGAGAGCGTTTTTATCGTCAAGAAACTCGTCGCTATGCACGAATCGCCAAACGCAGCGATCAAGTTTACATCTTAGCTGCACCGGATTCTGACTTGGTAGCAACTTTAAATCCTTATACGGTAGTTCCCTTCGATCCAAACGATGATTTTTTAGCTCAGGAATGGCATTTAGTCGTTGTTGCCAAAAAATACTCTGCCTGTATAATTTGTCGAGAATTTTCTACTCCAGTGGAAGGAGTTTCTTTTGACGAATTAAGACAATTCAAAGGTATTTGGACATTTGAACGTGAGGTGAGCAAAACAGCAGCGGTTTTGTTATTAGACCGGATTTTAGATTATCAACCGAAATTAGCAGATAAAATAGAAATAGCAAAGCAACGTTACAGTCTTGAATCCGATAATAAACCACAAATAAAAAACGAGCAATTTTTAGAAATTGATGCTCGACTTTTTACAAGTCGCTTAGTAAATTATTTACAAACAAGTCAGTATAAACAATTAAAATCCTATCGTACAATTCTTCAAAAAGAAAACTTTGAAAGATTGATAAATAGGGTAACAGCTTTTATTCGTAATTCTTTAAATTCAGAAGAAATTCTTACTAGTACTGTCAGAGAACTTGGTCGAGTTTTTAGTCCTTGCCGCAGTATATTTTATAGTTATCCAAAGGTCGAAAATACTTTAATTAATTATGAATGGGTAGCCGACGTATTTCCTTCTATGAAAGGAGAAAACTGGACAATAGCAAATCATTCCTTGTTTCAAACTGCTTTAGGTCAAAATAAAGTTATTTCTATTACCGATACCACCCAAGACCTTGGTATTCAAGCGCATCCCGAATTAGGTGAAAGTTTCCAAAACTGGCAAATTCGTTCGTGTTTAATAATACCAATTCGCTATCAACAAACTTGGCTGGGCATTTTAGAAATTCACCACTGTGACAATCAACCTTATGTTTGGAATGATTCCGAACGAACCTTTGTAGAAGCAATTGCCACTCAAGTTGCAGTTGCTTTAGTGCAAGCTCAGGCTTATCGTAACTTAGAAAATCTTAACCGCCGATTAGCAGATTTGGAGCGTACACAAAGTAATTTGATAGCTATTGTCGGACATGAATTGCGGACTCCCTTATCTACAATTCAAATTTGTTTGGAGACTTTAGCCTTAGAGGAAGATATATCCGAAGAAGTGCAGCAGATAATGTTAGATACTGCATTAGGAGATTCCGAACGTATGGGAAGATTGATTGGCGATTTTCTCACGCTCTCAAAACTTGAAGCCAATACAGTGCGATCGCAAATCGAAGCAAGTTCGTTACAAGAAAGCTTAAGTTTAGTTTTAGGTAGTTTAAAAAGGCGTAGTTCATCGGATAATTTAGCTCAGATAGTTGTAGATATACCATCCGATTTACCTTTGGTACAGGCAGAGAGAGAAGGACTAATAGAAGTCTTTTCTAAACTTTTGGATAACGCTTGTAAATTCACCCCAACAGACGGAAAAATTACAATTAGCGCTCAAATATATCATCAAAATGATTCGGAAGACGAACCAGAAAAACAAACTCTACCGAATCAATTAGAAATAATTGTTAAAGATACAGGTAGAGGAATAGAAGCCGTACAGTTAGAAAGAATTTTTCAACGTTTTTACCAAGAAGAAAACTTTTTACAACGTACAATTGGTGGAACCGGATTAGGTTTAGCGATTTGCCGTCAAATAATTCAAAAATTGGGCGGACAAATTTGGGCCGTATCTAATGGAAAAAATCAAGGTAGCGAGTTTCATTTTACGCTGCCGATTGCAGAGGAAATGGAAAATAGGTAATTACCTATTACTTATTACCTATTCCCTATTCCCTATTCCCCATTCCCTCTTAATTGTATTTCTTCCGATAGCTATCAAAAGGTTGATGCGTTATTTCGTTGCTTTAGATACAATTTAATTGTTATTGGAGAGCCAAGGAGAAATTTGTGGTGCTATCGAAAGGTTTTGAGATTGAGATGTATACTGGAACGCCTCAAGGTGACATCGTTGGTCTCTCTGACAAAATCACCGCTGCAATGGAAGGATTTATGCGGGAACCGGATAGCCGCAATGTTGAATATATTACCGATCCATTTGATGACTACGAACGACTTTTATGTGGCTTAGTATGTCCTCGGTTGAAGTTAAGAAGATATCTTGAGCAACTAGGTAATTATACTTTAATTCCTGGAAGTACCTTGTCTTTAGGAGGAAGCCAGAAGTTTTTCCGTTCCGATCCAAATAATCCTTATCACGATTACATCGAAAACACTTACGGTACTAAAGTTGTTACCGCTAGCGTTCATATTAATGTAGGCATCAGCGACCCCGAAATACTGATGCGGGCTTGTCGCATTATCCGCTTGGAAGCACCTTTGTATTTAGCTTTAAGCGCCTCATCTCCGTTTTTAGATGGTAAAGCTACCGGATACCATTCAACTCGTTGGGGTCTTTTCCCGCAAACTCCTTCGTCTGTCCCTTTATTTGCAAGCCACGAAGATCATATTCGTTGGACTAAAGAACAGCTAGCCAAAGGCACAATGCAAAATGTGCGACATTTATGGACATCAGTTCGACCAAATGGCGATCGCCGTCCCTACGATCTAAATCGTCTGGAGTTGCGAATTTGCGATTTAGTCACCGATCCAATTGCATTATTAGCGATTACAGCTTTGTTAGAAGCGCGTTTGCTGCAAGTAATCAATAATCCAAATCTCGATCCCTTGGTTAAAAGTAGCTTCTCTCCCGAAGAGTTAATCGCGATTACGGCCCAAAATGAAGCTGCTTGTGCCCGAAACAGCTTGGATGCTCAATTAATTCATTGGGTTGATGGAAGAACAATTACAGCCAGAGATTGGATAAACGAACTTTACGAACCAGCAGCAACGATTGCCAAACAGCATGGCTTTGGATGCTTTCTCTCACCGCTACAAAAAATTATTCGTGAAGGAAACCAAGCACAGCGATGGCTGCAACTTCATGGGTTAGGTGTTAGCAGTCGCAACGTAATTACTCAAGCAATTAATTCAATTCGAGAACGAGAATTAGAACTTGAGGATAAATTATGTTCATCGTTGATGGCTTAATACCACTCTCCTTTTTTCTGAAAAGATGGTAAATGTTGCTGGAAACACAAAAATCTGTTATCCTCAGAAGTTTACTATCTTTTCACTTTTCCTTTAGATACTCTTCACATAAGCATTTTGAAAACGTTATCGATGCTTTAATTTTTTTTATATGTTGTCATAGATTGATAAATATTAATAAAAACTATATGTGTGTTCTATCTTAAGATAGATTTGAAAAAACGAATACATTGTTTTTTTTAATACAATTACTTGATAGAAGAATGCCACAAATAGTTTTAGTTCATCCGCAAATTCCTCCTAATACAGGCAATATTGCTCGTACTTGTGCGGCTACAGGTACCGAATTGCACTTAGTTGGTCCTTTAGGTTTTGAAATCAGCGATCGTTACTTAAAACGTGCAGGCTTAGATTATTGGCCTTATGTAAAGCTGCATCATCACGAATCTCTAGAAGCATTCAAATCCCTGCATCAGCAGCGTGGAGGAAGACTATTGGGATTTAGCGTCAGAGGTAATCTAAATTACGCTACTTTTGATTATCTTGCAACTGACTGGCTTTTATTCGGTAGTGAAACTACGGGCTTAAGTGCAAATGCTTTGGATTCTTGCGATGAAACCCTTTACATTCCCATGAAAGAACCCAACGTTCGCAGTTTAAATCTCTCTGTAAGCGTTGCGGTGAGCCTATTTGAGGCACGTCGCAACTTGGGCTATCTTTAGAAAGGTGCAGGTCTTAAAGTGGAATATATATTCACTTAGGTATAACACCTAAGCAATAATGCCTTGGAGAATAATAAAATATTGGTTAAACTTATCGGTTGATAGAATAAATACTTATGGAATATTTTTATTTATGTTCTAAAGAATACTTATTTTTTTCGAGATGTGTGATAGATATTTAAAAATACTTACCTGTGAGAGTACTTTTATATAAGAAATTTGTATAGGTAAATTGATGTTTTTTTCAAATCGAATCATAGCTTTTTGTTAATTTGAATTATCCCGATAACTGCATTTAGTCAGGGTAAAGTTTGATAGGACAAGCAGTTGAGGCTCCGTTACAATCCCTGATACTTTTTTGAAGAGTAAATTTACTTGCGAGTAAATACGGTTGTACTTTAGGCAAAAATCAACGTAAAGTCTCGGTTGGGAAGATGGAATATGGCACACCTTTCCGGTGTTATCTACAGCAAGAGATATGTCTATTCCGTAAATTGCTATCTATAAAGGTTGTAATTACCCAAACATGAAGCTTCCCATCTGATTTTTACTAATAAAGTTTGATGTTTACTTGAAGCAGATATAAGTGTTCTATATATCTGTATCGGGGAAAACAATATCAGGGTGTAGTTAATGTAATCGACAAGTAAGCACAAAAATTTTATTTTTATTAGTACAGTGTTAACTTGTCTAAAACAGAGAACCGGGTTAATCTTGCCTAAGTATCTCTGGTAAATGTGATCTCGATCAATTTTCCGAGTGATTCAAATCATTGAATGTTTTCTGAACAAAAAAATCGAGGTCGGTTAAGCGCTAGCGATCGTAGGAGGTTGTCTTTGAAACGAGCATTGAAGAAGAAAATGAAAGCTGTGTTAGAAAGTACCATTAATAACGATGTTGCTTCGATAGAGCACAGTAGCTTAGTTACTCCGCTCTTAAAGCGTCGAATGCCTAAAGCCGCCATGATCGGTTTAGCAATCTCGATGGGAGCAACCAGCCTTTTCGTGACTCGGCAAAGCGACAAAGCCCTAGCAGCAGAACCTGTAGGCAATCAAAATACTGCCTCTGCAAACCCTGCTGCATCTGATGAGGTCACGTTTGCTCCCACACTAAAACGCTCTTTTAAAGTCATCTCTAACGAGATTGGGGCGACAATTCCTACCGTGGTGGAGCCGACAGCAATCTCGCAAGTAAATGGGTTTGGAGCTAAGTTGCAGGTTGTTTCTAATCTGAAGTCTGCTCAGTTTGGGACACAAGCACCTGCGAAAAAAAGTGTAACTGCGGCAAACAATAATACAATTTACTCCGTACCGCAAGTGGCCAAGGGACAGATTATTTCCCGAGCGATTGCCACAGCGAAGCCAGCGCAGAGTCAAAATATCATAATCTCTCCACAAACCGTGGAAGCTCAAGAGATTGCCACCGAAGGCAATACTCAGCTTGAAGCTCAACAAAAGTTTGCGCTCAACCGCCTAAAGCAAAAATCGAACCGCTTAAAAGCAAGTCTTAACAAGTTGCGCTCGACTCCCGTTGAAAATTTCAAACAACCTACGGAAATAGAGCAGTCGGCAAGTCAAGTTGAAGCAACATCAACTGTAAGTACTAATAAAACTGCTATCCAAAGCAAACTTGTATCCAGATTAAAGCAGAATACAGATGTGGAGTTGGTACAAGAAACTGTAACAGTACCTACACCAGTTACCGCACAAATCGAAGCACCGATTACGATAGCTGCGGCGCACGTTGTTAAATCTGGAGACACCTTAGCTGAAATTGCTGGCAACTACGGTAGTTCAGTCTCCGAAATGGTTAAGGCAAATCATTTGTCTAATCCCAACGAGCTAAAAGTCAATCAACAACTGATTGTTCCTGCGGTTCAAAATAGCAGCAATCTTGTTGCAGCAACAAGTAGTGTAACAGTTGAAACTGAGAATCAGTTTTCACCTACTGTTGAAGGTTCCGATCAAACTGCAACTTCTTTCGGTATAGGTGGCGATGCCCCCGTACCTTCAGTGTTTACAGAAATGCAGCTCGCTGATAGACGCAATGCGTTAGCGACAAAAGTTTCTAGAGATGAGCGTCTTCGTAAATTAAAAGAAGAAATTGAAAGATTGCGGCAGAAATATCGCTCTCAACAATCTGGAATAGTTGTACCAGAGGTTAATACTAATAGGACGAGCGTAGAAGTACCTGTTAACACACCTGAATCAGCTTCTATACCTATTCCTGTTACAAAGCCTACAGCAGGAACAGCTTCGGTACCAATTCGTGTAGCTAGACCTAATACGGCAGCAGTACCAATTCCGGTTCCCACACCCGGTGAGGATATTAACCCCAACTTCTCTCGTAGTAGAGGAATTAGAGTTGCAACCCCTCCTGCAAGTTCAAATTTCAGCGGTCGTTCTCAATCTTCCTCGGTTGTAAACACAACAGTATCTCCAGGGCTACCGCCATTGGCAGCAGTTGACAGATACTTACCCATACCTATTGATGAGTCAAAACCACCTGCAAAAGGTTTTGCATGGCCTGCTAAAGGTGTTTTCACCTCTGGTTTCGGTCCTCGTTGGGGAAGAATGCATAAAGGAATTGACATCGCTGCTCCCACAGGTACTCCCATTCATGCAGCAGCAGATGGTGTAGTTGTATCTGCTGGTTGGAACCGTGGTGGTTATGGTAATTTAGTTGATATCCGTCATGCAGATGGTACTACGACTCGGTATGCTCACAACAGTAAAATCGTAGTCAAGAAAGGTCAGCAAGTACAGCAAGGTCAGAGAATTTCCTTGATGGGTAGCACTGGTTTTAGTACTGGTCCTCACCTGCACTTTGAAATTCGTAAAGGTGGAAATCAAGCGGTTAACCCCATAGCTTTCCTTCCCCCTCGCGAATAATTTTCCGAATTTTTGATTAGCATTTAGATAATTGCCGCAGGAAGGTTGAGGGAGAATGTCTCCCTCTTTTGCTTTTTACTAGTAATTGGTAATTGGTAATTGGTAATTGGTATACGTTAAGTAGCTAAGCCAAAGCTCTCAATTATTTGCTTAAAGAATAATTTATTCAGATGCTTGGCAAGATTTTATTTATATGATAAATTTATAATTGAATAAAATTTGGCTCAGTAGCTCAGTTGGTTAGAGTAGGGGACTCATAAGCCCTTGGTCGTGCGTTCGAGTCGCACCTGAGCCATTTGATTAATTAGTTAACGCAAAGTCGGGATTGGCAAGTATGTCAATCCCGTAATTTTTGCTTGACTTGCGTTTGTAGGATGGAGATGGGGAGAAGCGGTAGATGAGGTAGATTTTGAATTTCCAATTTCTAATCCAAAATCCCTCTTGGAAAGTTTAGCGGGACAGAAACTGACACCGCCAATGCCAGTTCCTCTATTTGGGGAGACCCCAATTTCCGCAAAATCCAAAATCCAAAATCCAGTCTTCGTAGCGTGTCCGCAAGGACATAATCCAAAATCCAAAATCTCCTAACTCCCTTGGTAATGTCTAATCGCTTCAGCAACCGACCAAGCTTGAGCTACGGCTCCTTTTGGCTGGTGCGGTTCATCGCCATCAAAAATTTCCGAAATTGAGCCAAGACAAGCATCTGATAAAAAATGTTGCATTAAGGGTTCCCAATCAAAAGGTAAGGCTTCATAGGAGTGAAAACGCTGCCAAGCTCGGATAAAAGGTCCAATTAACCAACTCCAAACAGTACCTTGATGATAAGCAGCATCGCGAGTCGCGGCTGAACCAATATATTTGCCGATATATTGCGGATCTGAAGGTTCGAGAGAACGAAGCCCGTAGGGAGTAAGTAAGGTTTTTGAAGCTCGTTCGAGTACTTGATATCCTTGTTTCGCTCCAAAACCGCAGTGGCTTAATGAAAGCGCTAAAACAGCATTCGGTCTAATTTGAGCATTGCGACGGTCATCTGGTTCAATGGTGTCATATAAATAGGAATCTTTGGGATTCCAGAATTTTTGCAGCGATCGCTTTACCTGTTGCGCTTGCTGATTATATCTCCCGGCTTGATTAGCTAAACGCATTCCCTCTTCACTGAAATCTTGCTCGCTGAGAATTTCTGCCCATCGTGAAGCCCAGCATAAAGCGGAATACCATAAAGCATTGATTTCGACTGGCTTACCGCGTCTCGGAGTTATGGGAACTCCTTCCACAAGCGCATCCATCCAAGTAAGAGCTACACCAGGAGCATCCCAACTTAATAAGCCATCGGTAGAATCAACAGTTATTTTGTAGTTTGTACCGCCAACCAATGCTTTATAAATGTTCCGCACCACGGGATACTGTTCCGCTAAAAATTCCCAATCTTGGGTAGCTTCCAAATAAAGCCCCAAAGTTTCAATCCACCACAATGTTGCATCTATACTGTTGTAAAAAGGTTCGCCACCGGCATCGGGAAAAGCATTCGGAATCAAACCTTGACGACAGTAATGTCCAAAGGTTCGTAACAATCCTTTGGCTATTTCAAAGCGCTGGGGTACTATTGCTAAACCCGGTAAAGCAATCAAAGTATCGCGTCCCCAATCATTGAACCAGTGATACCCAGCAATTACCGTTGGGCCATTAATTGAAGTTCGGTGAACTATAAATTGGTCGCTAGCGCGTAGTAGTTTTTTCCAGATTACATCTTTTGGAGGAAGCGAGGGGGAAGAAGTTAGGAGTGAGGAGTTAGAAGTTGTGAATTGCTCTAAATCATTTCCCCATCCCCCAATCCTCCTATCTCCTTCCCATCCAAAAATTTCGGATAACCTCTTTTCTTCTGCTAATACTTCTCGGTTGAAGCTTTCACAATTGAGAGCAATATTTGATTTATCGCAAAAACCTAATTGCGCTTCTATCGTCACCGTATCTCCCGATTCCAAAGCAACACTTAAGTAACCGGGACTATAAAGGTCTTCTTTATCGCACAATCCTCTTCGCGTTTCTTCTGGTAAAGCATAATTCCAGTACCAAATACCTTCGTTTTGATACGTGCCTTTACTCCAGCGCAAATGCCAAGGTGTACCAAGTTCTCCTGCATTATTTGATTGCAAACAAAGCTGCCCTTTTTGAAGCTGTTGCGAAAACTGCAATTGAGAACTTTCTTTTTGCTGATGATGAAAATCGCGATCGCCAATCAGCAACCTTAGCCTTAAAACAGCAGTATTACTACCTTGGTAACGATACTGAATCAATACCCGATCTCGAAATGGGGTTTGATGAGTATTAAGTATTGAGTCAGCAAAATTTTCTACCTTCTCCTCTCCTGCCTGCAACCCGTAGGGCATAAATATTTGTCTGCTCAATTGCCAGTCTTCCTCACCCCAAATCCATTGTGGAACTGGGTTAAGATCAAAAGAGCTGAGAAACTTGTAGCCCCGAGGCTCTATTTCACCGCTAGCCCAGAAATTAGTCCCTAATGCGATCGCCCTAGAGGGTAATTCTAAGCTAGCTTCTAAATGCGACATCAGCAAAGTACGCCCTGAAGGCGGGCAAGTTGCAGCAAACAACCAACCGTGGTAAGTGCGAGTGCGGACATCAGAAACTGTACCGCTTGCAAAACTTCCCAAGCCATTAGTCAACAACCATTCTCGAGTATCTAATTCTCCCATTTGCAAACGAGAAATCGTTATGAGTATGATATTATTTGTAACAGTTCGTAATCAAATAATCAAAGCGTGGAACCATTTAAGGTTAAGAAAACCAGCGATATTCCCATGCCCAAATATAGTTTCGAGGAGAATTAATTATAATGCCCCTTACTTATTCATCAGAAGGATGCCTCCGTGTAGGTCAGCAGGCTCCAGATTTTACAGCCACAGCAGTGGTTGACCAAGAATTCAAAACAGTTAAGCTTTCCGACTATCGCGGTAAGTACACCGTTCTGTTTTTCTATCCTTTAGACTTTACCTTCGTTTGTCCTACTGAAATTACAGCTTTTAGCGACCGTTACGAAGAATTTAAAAAGCTTAACACTGAAGTACTAGGTGTTTCCGTTGACAGCGAATTTTCCCACTTAGCATGGATTCAAACAGACCGTAAGTCTGGTGGAGTGGGCGACCTAAATTACCCCTTGGTATCGGATATTAAAAAAGAAGTTAGCGCTGCTTACAACGTGCTAGACCCAGAAGCAGGCGTTGCCTTACGCGGTTTGTTCATTATAGACAAAGATGGCGTTATTCAGCACGCTACCATCAATAATTTGTCCTTTGGTCGTAACGTAGAGGAAACACTACGGACATTACAAGCTATTCAATACGTCCAATCTCACCCAGATGAAGTTTGTCCTGCGGGTTGGCAACCTGGCGATAAAACCATGAATCCCGATCCACAGAAGTCGAAAGTGTATTTCTCCGCAATTTAGATTTTTGTCGTCAGATTAAGGTGTGGTTAATGGTAAGAAAATTACTATTAACCACACTTTAATTATTTAATAGCATCGAAAAATATGTAATTCAGATGAGCGCTAATTAAACCTAAGATACATACAGATATTTTCAGAAAAAGGTTAAATGGAATTAGATTCCCTATCTAACCGCAAATTATTATATTTTTAGAATCAAAGTATTTGAAATGTTAACTTCTACTGATTTTACTGGTTTATTTAACGAACGTTTTGCACGTAATTTTTTACCGATTCCAGCAGAAAATAATCTGCAATTAGGACAATTAACACCCCAATTTCAACTTCCCGATATCACAAATGGTAGCTTGGTGAAATTATCCGATTATCAAAACAAGCAACCAGTAATTGTGGCACTGACTAGAATTTTTACTGAAAAACAATATTGCCCCTTCTGTTTTCCTCATATTAAAGCTTTGAATGAAAACTACGAGCAATTTAAGGATCGGGGTGTCGAAGTTTTAATGATTACAAGTACTGACGAGCGTCAAAGTCAAATAGTTGTAAAAGATTTGAGCTTAAAAATGCCTTTATTAAGCGACCCTAGCTGTAAAGTATTTAGTAACTATGGAGTTGGACAAGCATTAGGTGCGCCGTTGCCCGGACAATTTATTTTAGATAAACAAGGAAAGCTGATTTATAAGCATTTATTTTCCTTTTTAGACCATAATGCCAGTATAGAAACGTTGCTTTCTTACATTGATTCCCATTTTATGAATGGGGAATAGAAAATAGGGAATTAGGAATAATAATCTACAAGTATTAATATATAGCGAATTTCACCTGGGTAGAATACAAAGAAAGACCTCACCCTCGTTCCCTCTCCTTGGCAAGGAGAGGGATGTCTGGCAGGACAGGGTGAGGTTTTAAATGTATTCAACTCAACCGAAAACCGCTATAGACATTTCAAATATAAAACAAATCGCGGTGGTAATTAATTAGAACTACTATAATATTTAAAAACCCGATTTATTTGATAAGTCGGGTTTTTTAAAAATTAAAAATTAATATTTCCTGTTTTATTCTTCTTTAAAAAAGAGCAGATTTTCCCTGCTCTTTGTAGCGTTGAACAATAGTTATAGTTTAAATTGCTGTAAATTACTGCGGGGATTGAAGGTACGAATATCTCGGATTTTTTCATAATATTCCCTTTCCTGCTCGCTAATATCTTTTGGTGTAGCAATGGCAATCTTTACTAATTGATCGGTGCGATCGCCTTTGGGATTTCGCCAGCCTTTTCCGCGCAATCGTAAGGATTGATTGGCACGTACTCCGGGTGGAATTTTGACATCAACCATACCGTCAGGTGTCGGTACTTTAATCGTTGCTCCTAATACAGCTTCATCGGGAGTAATATCAACTTCACATACCAAGTTATTGCCATCAAATTTAAAAAACGGGTGGTTTCCAAGTTCAACTACTAGATATAAATCGCCACGTCGTTGACTCAAAGGGCTAATTGGTCCTTTACCTCTTACTCTTAACCGACTACCAGGTTTTGCACCAGCTGGTATGCGAACATCAATAGTTTCATTACCCAAATTAAAGCGCTTTTGTACGCCATTAAAAGCATCTGCATAACTTAAAGTAATGGTGGCTTCGCTATCCTGAGCGGCATTACCACCCCTATCTTGGAAACCACCAAAGTCGTTAAATCCACCAAACCCACCTGCACCACCTGGTGAAGTCCGATAAGAATAGCTTTGCGCTCCTCCACGATTCCCACCACCAAAACGTCCTAATAACTCATTAATAAAATCATCAAAACTGCTGTACTGACCGAAATCAAAGCCATTCATATCTACCCCAGCACCAGCACCACCGGGGAAGCCTCCAGCCTGCTTCCAATATTGACCAAACTGGTCGTACTTCTGACGCTTTTCGGCATCAGATAATACTTCATATGCTTCGTTGACTTCTTTAAAACGCGCCTCGGCATCTTTGTTGCCTTGGTTTACATCGGGATGATATTTGCGGGCTAATTTACGAAAAGCTTTTTTAATATCTTCTTGAGTCGCGCTTTTATTTACTCCTAAAATTTGATAATAATCCTTAAAGTCGGTTGCAGCCATTCTTTTGGCCTCCTAATTGTTGTATTTCCAATAATTTTTTCTATGTATGAATTGAGCCAATATACCGCGCCTTTATATAATGAAAGGTATTTGGACTCTAACTTTAAATTAACAAATATTAAATAATTACTAGGTGCGGTTTTTGCTAGTCGGGAGCAGTGAAATTTCCGTACTATCGAAGGATAAATATTGTCCAGTCGAGGAGATAAATATTTTAACTCATAGCTTTTACAAAAGCCCCCCTTAAAAAAAAGGGGGGCGTTATATATTCTCTTCAGCCTGACTTCTAAATAGATTGAAAACCGCGTAATTTTCTTTTGTTTGTAGCTTTAATTGTATTTTTTTTGACTAACAACTAAGTATGCTACCCGAACTTCAATCTTCGCGATCGCTCCACTACTAAATAGTTGTTCCGTCTGCTATCACCGCATTTTTTAGTACAACTACAATACCGCTGCGGATATAGAAGCCTTGGTCTTCACGGTCGGCTTCCTCAACGTTATCTTTGTTGATAATTTTTACGTCACAACCGATGTGGGCATTTTTGTCAATAATGGCACGACGAACTGTAGTGTTTGCTCCGATACCTAAACTAACAGGACCGTCGCTACAGTCGGACTGACGTTCTGCATAAGGCTCGTAAAAATCCGATCCCATAATCAAGGTATCTTCGATATTGCATCCAGATTCAACGCGCGATCGCACTCCTAAAACGGAATTGACAATTCGGCAATCTTTGAGAATACAACCCTCGCCAACCATCGATTGTGATATCTGGCAATTTAATAGCTTAGAAGGAGGTAAATAACGAGAACGAGTGTAAATCGGCGCTTCTTCATCGTAGAAGCTAAAGGGTGGTTTGGGCTGCTGAGTTAATGCCAGGTTTGAGTCGTAAAACGCTTCGATGGTTCCAATATCTTCCCAATAGTCATCGAACAAGTAAGCTTGAATGTTGTAACTATCTAATGCACTAGGAAGAATTTCTTTACCAAAATCGGTTTGGTCTTTTGATTGTTTTAACAAATCGAGTAGAACTTGTTTTTTAAAGACATAAATCCCCATTGAGGCGATGTATGGCTTTTCTTTGGCTTGCTCTGCATCCAACCCAAGTACAGTTGTATCAACAGCCATTTTCTTTAAAGCTTCACCTTTGGGTTTTTCGCTGAAGCTTATAACTTTACCACTATCGTCAATTTTTATTAAGCCGAACTCGGAAGCGCCACGTTCCTTCATCGGAACCACGGATAAAGTAACATCAGCTCCAGTTTCGCGATGGCGTTGGACAAATTGGCGGTAGTCCATGCGATAGAGGTGATCGCCTGAGAGAATCAAATATTCATCTATATCGTCCCAGTCTTCAAAAAGCCACTGATACTGACGTACCGCATCAGCAGTACCTTGGAACCAGTTCGAGCTGCTTGGGGTTTTCTGGGGGGCAAGTACTTCTACGAAACCTTCTGTAAAACCAGCAAAGCTGTAAGTACGAGCCAGGTGACGGTTGAGGGAAGCCGAATTGAACTGCGTTAAAACATAAATTTTAAATATTTCTGAATTGATACAGTTACTAACCGGAATATCTATTAGGCGATATTTACCAGCTAACGGTACTGCTGGTTTAGCCCGGAACTTTGTTAGCGGATAAAGACGGGTACCCGCACCACCACCAAGAATAATACCTAAAACTTTTTTCATTGATATTTCTCCAGACTGCCTTGAAGCTTTCACTAATCAGTTTATGACTGTGTGTGACAGCTCGCACAGGGGGAATCAAAGATTAAGGTAAGTTAATGAAAACACTATACTGTAGTGAGAATAAGACTTTCGATAATTTTAGAGCAGAAAATAATGTATAAATTGACGTTACAAATTATCAAGTAACTACATTTTTACTATTCTAATCCCCGTTTAGCAAACGCAATTCCCCAGAAAGCTTCAGATACTTTACCCAGGGCTGTTCTGAAAGCTGAGAAACTGCATTCAGCGATAGTGTTGCCGTAAACACATCTCTTTTAGCCGTGATACCACTGATGCCTAAACCTTTTAAAACAGCAGTTGCTGTAGAATCGATAGTCGGTTCGACATGAATAAAAACTATTAAACAAGGTTTTGATTGGTCTTTAATTTTTTTCAGTGCCAATATCAGAGAGGTATCGAGCTTACTAAAGTTCATAAACTGGTTAATAAATTAGGGGGCAGGTAATAGTAATCTTACTTGCCCCTTTTTAAGCCTATCAAGTATAAAGTTGATTCCAATCCATCCTTGTGTAGACCTTAACTAAATTGATAGGCTTAAAAATACTGACCTATTGCGATCTTAATAAATTACAGATTTCGGGCGTTAATCAATCCGAAGCCCCACTTATTATCAAATTCTGCTTTTTGTTTTCCTGGAATCGAACTATTTTTGTAAAGCAATTCTTTCAAGGCTTCTGGATCGAGTTTGGGGTTGCGCTGCAATAGTAGTGCTACTAAGCCGGTAACAAAAGGTGTTGCCATACTCGTACCTGCTAATGCCACAAACTTAGAATTAATAATCATCGACCGATCCAAATCGGCATCGCTAGAAAGGGCTGAGACTATCATTGCTCCTGGTGCGGCAATATCCGGCTTTTGAGCGTCATTTCGTAAAGGCCCTTCACTACTAAACTCGGAAATAGTATCTAGCTCTAAGCCCATTTCCCGCTCTTTACCATCAATATCAATATATTTAGCCTTTGTAGTATACGAAGCAACTGTAACAGCACTTGCGGCGCATCCGGGAGAACCAATTTTCACCGAATCAGCGATACTTTTACCTGTAAAAAATACAGAACTTACATCATCTAAAGTCCAAACGTCTACACGGGTTTCTTTGGAAGATTTATTACGTAATCTTAACTGCCACACACCACCGGGTACGGGCTGATTGAATTGTCCGTCACCAGTACCGCGTATTTGCACGAAGAAATTGTAATCGCCGTTGATTGGATCTTTGCCCGGTGTGACTATTTCTACTTTTGCATCCGATAAGTTATATTCCTGTGAAGGATTATCGTCAGTAATAACTGGTTGGAAGGGTGTAACAAAACCGTTGGGACTCCGCACCGAAACTTCTAGTTCGGATTCTCGTGAATACCAACCGTTTAACCATACTATTCCTACCTGATTTAATGGTGCAGAAAAACGCATGGTACTCATGTCACCAGTGCTAACAATAGTTTGACCGTGAATATTGTCATTACCTTCGTTACCCGCAGCAGCGCAAACAATCCTTCCCGGACCAGTTTCAGCGTTGATAATTTTTGACAGAGAATCGGTACCATCATGACCGTCAGCGTGTCCGCCCAAGCTCAGATTCACTACTGCCGGAAGCCCCATTTCACCAGCTACTCGGAAAACATAGCGAACTGCATCAGCGATGTGAGCATCCTGTAAATCAGTTTTGACAATAATAAATTGCGCTTTCGGTGCAACCCCGCAAAATTCTTGATCGGAACCGCCAGCAATACCCGCGACGTGAGTACCGTGCCCGTCAGTATCAAGAGACATCGATAAATATTTGTCTTCGAGTTCGGCACCGTAACCACCTTCTGCAACTCCTTTACCGGATAATGTTTGATCCCAGACACGTAAAATACGTCCGGCGAAAGCAGGATGTGCCGTATCGATGCCGCTATCTATAACACCTATGACTACACCTTTACCGCTCAATTTCGAGTTTTTTTTCTGAAACTGCGGTAGCTCTACTTTCTGCGATGCAACATCCATGCGCCAATATAATTTTCGCGATGGCTTAATCCGCTCGATCGCTGGTTCTTCGGATAAACGATCTAAAGCTTCAATAGGTAAAAAAGCGGTTCTGACTTTACCTGTATTTTGATTGATCTCAATACCGTATTGTGATAGGTGGCTCAAGTCTGCTTGTTCGTCACAGTAGATAAAAACTACACTGCGAATTGGCTTCAAAGCACTTCTAGGAGCAACTATACCAAGCGAACGTTTGTGAGTTGTTAACGCTTGCCCTCCTTCTCTTTGATAGTCCTCATAAGCTAACAATATTCCGGGAGAAAGTTTTTCGTGTCTCATATTAACCTCTATTTAACTTTAAGTGCTGCAAGATTTTACCAGGATAAGTCGTTTAAATTAGATTCGCTACAAGTCTTTTTTGCGTTTAGTTATTCGATCAAACTATGACGATATTTTTCTACAATCAAAAAAAATAATTTGTAGTAAAAAATATGATTATATGTTCAACAAGCTAATAACTCCGCATTCCTTTGATCTATTTAAGGAATACATTAAGGAATACACAAATTGACTTGATGATTACAGATAATCGAATAAAATAATAACAGCAGTGGTAATCCGATGCGGATATTTTGCCCAAGGTTGAGCGTGTAGAGATTTTCCCCCTTCACCAGTGCAATAATCTTTCTGGCTTCTTGTAGGGTACGGCTAAGCTCAAGAAAACAACATCTTCGTGCTAACTTCTCTTCCCCAACTTTTTGCAAAACTTAATATAGAAAATTATTAATTTATAGCACGTCATCATGGCATAGGTTTAATACTTTTCTATCCATGAACGAGATGTCTTGCTAAGTCATTAGTGGGGTAATGTTTTTGTCAAAATAACTTCGGGCAAATGCCTTCTTCGCAATGCACAAATTCTTACTACTTCGAGCTATAGTTGCATCATTTTCATTTTAAAGTAATCGGAGCATAAAAACCCGAATAAAACAGTTACAAATACTACCTATTTTATCAAAAATATAATTATTACTTCAAAGCTATATTTACAGCAACTGCTTCATCAGCACTTTATTTAAAACTATTTATTTAGGATAAACCATTATCTATCCAGAGATATAGACTTCAGTATTTTCTCTATATACGGTAGTATAAGTTCTTTGGTATACTTCTTATTGAAGATTTTAATTAACTTACTCGGCTTGCGATTGAATTTGATTCAAACATAGTCAGGACTTACGCAACTTAGTTGTGTCTGTTTAATATGGCGATTCATCCTTAATTATTTAATTATTTCAATACCCGATTAACATAATTGCTTATATAAGACGGGGAAATAAATTTTCAACCTATTGAACGGAAATTAAATAATTGTTACAAAAATTAAAAAATAAGAATAATTGTACTTTAGTAGTTAGAATCCATGATATAGCGGTCTAATAAGAAAGAAATACTAATTAGAAACTTGTCTCTTTATATAAAAAACACAATTAAATAATTAATTAGTTGCGAGTTTGGTTAAACAAGAGATATAAAGTAGAATAACAATTAAAAGAATCGCGATCGCTATCTACAATTTTGTCATAGAAGATTTTGTTTGTAGCGTGAATATGATATTTTAATTATTTTAAATAGCGATTCATACAATATTAACGAAGCCAATTATGAATACTTCATAAAAATGCGTACAATTTCATAAAAAATATAGATAATGCAATTATCTATATACTAATAAGTTGATAGTAGCTTTCTTATAAAAGATTTTATTTAAGACGATCTAAATATAAATTTAAAGTATTTACCGCCATTAGAAAGTACCATGATGCTACTAATGGTTGGTTAACTTATCTGCTTGGAAGCGAGACTGGTGTGTTCTTACATGACAAAACATAAATTACAAACACTACTCAAGCTGAAAAAGGCAAATCGACAGGTTCATTGTCGAATTTCCCAAAATAATTTACTAGCAAGCTGCAACGATAAAATTGATCGGGTATCTCATATTTATAAAGAGATACTGTTTGAAACGGATAGTTCGGGAAGATGGACATTTCTTAGTCCAATGTGGAATGAATTAACTGGTTTTACTGTTGCACAAAGTATTGGAAGTAGTTTTCTTGATTACGTTCATCCTCACGACTATTTATATAATTTAGAATTATTTGAAATTTTCAAAGCACAACATATACAAGAAAGCGTATACAAAACTCGCTACAAAACTCTTTACGGCAATGCTTGTGCTGTAAAAATTCGTATGCGAACTTTGCTAGATAACCAAGGAGTGATGATTGGGACTTCTGGTAAGCTCGAATTTATTGATTTTGAAAGCCAGCCAGAGTATTATACAAACGAGCAAAATCAAATCAATAGTCAAGATGATGTAAAAGTGATTAGGGCAAATAATCAAGCTTATCTCGAAGCACTTATTAGTGTAGAAACTGTTTTGCAAACTTTTGATGGAAGCGATCAATGCTATGCAGAAATTCTGTCAATTTTAAGATTAGCTTATAACCCTAGTCGAATTTATATATGTGAAATACATCAATCTAAAGATGATTTATTAATAGATCAAAAAGCTGAGTTATACGACAGGGCAATTGTATCTCAAACCGATAAAATGCCCCTGCAAAATAAACAAATTGCAGAAGTTTTTCCGAATTTATCGCAGAGATTAGTACGAGGTGATATTGCTTGGAGCAATTTAACAGAAGTTAGTCTTGAAGAGCAAAGGTTTTTTGAAGCTAGAGGAATTTTTTCTATCTTACTTTTACCTTTTATAGTTAATGGTGAGTTTTTCGGTTTTATCGGATTGGAAAACTGTTTAGAAGGTAGAGTATGGCAATCAACAGAAATTACATTTCTACGAGCAACAGTTCTTGCTATCTCTCTTGCTTATAAAAACTTGATTACAAAAAAATCTTTACATAAAACTATTAAACAAGATCGAACTTTAAATTCAGAATTAGCTCAGGAACTCGATGGCGGTACCGTTAAATTGCAGCAAGAGATTGGTAAAAAGAAGTGCATACAGAAAGAATTGGAAAAATCCCTTTCTTTGCAAAAAACAATATTAGAAACTACTGCCGACGGTATTTTATTAGTAGATAGTAAAGGTTGCATTTCTGACTACAATCATAAGCTTGTGCAAATGTGGGGTATTCCTCAATCGCTAATCAAATCTGGTAATCATACACAAGTATTAGAATTCGTAACCAATCAGCTAAAAGACAACAAAGAATGTTTGATTTGTAGTTCGCAGCTAGAAGCTTATCCGGGTGCTGAAATTTACGATTGGATTGAATTTAAGGATGGTAGAACTTTCGAGCGTTATTCTCAACCGCAATACATTGGTGGTGAAATTGTGGGTAGGGTTTGGAGTTTTCGGGATATCAGCGAACGTTTTCAAGCAGAAGCGAAAATACTACATCAAGCTAATCACGATCTTTTAACCAATTTACCCAATAAAATGCAGTTTTGTGGAAGACTGCTGGAGTCTTTAATAAAAGCTAATTTGAGCAAAAGTAAAGTGGCTGTATGTTTTTTGGATTTAGATAGATTTAAAACTATCAACGAAACGTTAGGTCATAAAATCGGTGACAAATTATTACAAAGTGTTGCTCAACGTTTAAATAGGTGCTTGGGTTCGAGAGATATAATTGCTCGATGGGGGGGTGATGAATTCACTTTGCTCTTATCTGAGATTAGTGATGCGCGAGATGCTGCTCGTGTTGCCGAAGAAATCTTAAACGCTTTAAAACCAGCATTTTTGATTGACAATCATCTTTTACATATCAGCGCTAGCATAGGGATTGCTGTTTATCCCAACCATGCAAACGATGGAGAAACTTTAATTAAAAATGCCGATGCTGCATTAAATCACGCAAAATTGCAAGGAAGAAACCACTATCAAATTTATAATTCGACTATTAATTCTCAAGCTTCAGAGTTATTTAATTTAGAAAATAGCTTGCATTATGCTATGGAGCGAGATGAATTAAGATTGTATTACCAACCTCAAGTTGATATTACTACAGGAGAGATTTGTAAGTTTGAGGCTTTACTACGTTGGCAACATCCAAAATATGGGTTAATTTCTCCTGCCAAGTTTATTCCTATTGCCGAAGAAACTGGACTCATTGTACCTATGAGCGAATGGGTTTTAAAAACTGCCTGCGCTCAAAACAAAATTTGGCAAAAGATTTCGGGTAATCCATCTGTGCGAGTAGCGGTTAATTTGTCTGCAAGACAATTTCAGCAACCAGACTTAGTTGATACCGTGCGGCGTATATTAACAGAAACTCAATTATCTCCACAATATCTGGAGTTGGAAATTACTGAAAGCGCTGCGATGCAAAATGTTGCTTTCAGTAAAGACATTTTAACTGAATTATATGACATGGGTGTCTCTATATCTATAGATGATTTTGGCACCGGGTATTGTTCGTTTAATTATCTCAAACAGTTTCCGATTCACTGCTTGAAAATCGATCGCTCTTTTGTGAAAGATTTAACTAAGGATACGAACGATGCGGCTATAGTTACAGCAATGATTGCTTTAGCACATGGACTAAATCTTTCTGTTGTTGCTGAAGGTGTAGAAACCGAACAACAACGCAATTTATTACGAATTTTGGAATGTGAATTAATGCAGGGAAATCTTTTTAGCCCTGCTGTTTGCGCCCAAGAAGCTACAGAATTATTATTAAAATCCAAATCTCTATTGATTGATACCTCTGTTTTGGCAGCTTAGGAACAGTTATCAGTTATCAGTTAGGAGTTGCGAAAGTTGAAGGTTAAAGGTTGAAGGTTAAAGGTTAAAATTCTCCTTGTCCCCTTGTCCCCTTGTCTCCGCTCTACCTCATCTCCTCCGAGTCGAAATTCTAAAAATACTCGACTCTGGCATCAAAACCGCGACCGCGCAAAAATTGAGATTGTCTTTGTGCTTCCGAGCGCTGGTTATATTCTCCTGCGTTGACAAAATCTCCTAATCTGGATTTTCCAACTTGGGCTGTAGGTACGTACTCAAGTAGTTGATTGTAAATACCTGGATTTCGCAAAGGTACAACTATTACATAACGTTTATCGGCATTGCTAAATTCCAGTTTTTCCCAAGTTTCCTCGTCTACAAAGCCAGTTTCAGATAAGCTTTGATATCGTTGGAATGCAAGCAAGCCTTCTCTTGTTAAAGCACCGAAATAACCAGTGGGATTTGCTTTTAGTAATCCTAATTCCAGCAAACGCTTTTGCAGTTTTTCAACTCTGGGATTATTATCGCCGGGATAAATTGGCTCAAATTCCGAACCCCCTCCCATGCCTGCTCTACTACTTCTCAATACTTTAAGTATTTCTTGGGAAGTACGCTCATCTACATTTCCAGTCATGGGTAAACCGTAACTTTGCTGGAATCGCATTACAGCGTCTTGAGTCGATCTATCGTAAAATCCCGTAGGGTTTCCGTAAAAATAACCCAACTGCTTCAAATTTTCCTGTAAAGTCGTGACTTGAGAACCCCTGCTACCAATTGTGATAATACTAGGCGGTAAAGTCGGTATAGAACCTGTTGGCATAGAACCTGTTGGCATAGAACCTATTGGACTATTTACGATTCTGCCCCAAGTAACTGCATCTACGGCTCCAGTAATAGGAAGACGATTGTCTTGCTGAAATCGAACTACAGCATTTCTGGTAACTTGACCAAAATAGCCAGTAGGATTTCCACCAAAGTAATTTAAAGCCTTTAATCTCTGCTGTAGCTGTTGTACCCAGTCGCTTTCACAACCGATGCTAATAATTTCTCTTCTGTAATCGCAAAAACGGCCGGGAGGATTTCCATTTCCACTTTCTTCAGGTGAAATAACTTGTCGATCGAGCGCTAAACGTATTGCTCGTTGAGTTTGAGGCCCTACAACACCAATTGGATTTATGCCATTCTGTCTTTGAAAGTTAACAACTGCGTTTGTAGTTAGTTCGCGAAATAGACCCGTTACAGGGCCATTATAAACGCCCAAAGTTGTTAAATTCTGCTGCAACTCTCTTACAACAGCACCATCGCAACCGCTTTTAAGTTCTTGCTGACAAGTATTAGCAGAAATCTGAGTTTCACCCGTGCCACACCTGCGTTGTAATGCATCTGTGGTTTGAGGCCCAACTATTCCGATAGCAGATATTCTACTAGCTTGCTGAAATTTTTTTACAGCAGCTTCAGTCATCGGACCGAAATTACCATTTTCCGGGCCATTAAAATAACCCAATCTTTTTAAACAACTCTGAACGTTCTTAACTTGAGAATTATTATCTCCCCTCTTTAAAGCTAAAGCTTCGCTTGGGCTTCCTAATATCGTTAGAGTTGATACAACAGATATCAAAGGTAGAGCAAGTTTGCTATTATTAGACATTTTTTTCACGAATATCGGTAAATAACTTGAAATCAATAACGGGAACAGCCTCATTCTTGAAGGGTGTTTCCTCGACTAAATTTTGGTAATCAGAACCGATGTTTTTCATCGTTTTAAGTTAAATAAATTCCCTGCTATGGTATTCACCTCGCAGGAAGAATTTTTTTGCAGTTTATATGACTAGTTTTTGACAAACTACTATATAAGGGCGATTATTTACAAGATGCTGTTATCTATTTGATTTACCTGACTTCATTCAATATGAAACTGTCTACTATTACTAGCGATGTGTTTCTAAGACACTAAGTAAGTGGGTCAAATTAAATATAAAACCTCACCCTGCCTCCGCCTTCCCTCTCCTTAGTAAGGAGAGGGATTGAGAAGCCACTGCGTTGCGGAGGTTTCCGCAGTACGTAGCAAGTGGCGCGGTGAGGTCTTATCTTATATTTAATTACACCTACCTACTTAGTTCTACTATTAATCGCAACTGCGTTTCATTGTTCGCAGCTTGACTATTAAGGAATACTCAATACCGATGCAATTAACTATTGATATTTATGGTATTTTATGCACCCATACAAAATATACCAGATGTCATAATTAGGGATCAATCTAATCAAAGTAATTACACGTATGTTTCTGCGTAATAGATGTTTAAATTATACAGATAATGATTTTGTCATGTTGATGTAAATAATACTTTTTAAACTTTCAAATACAATCGTATTAAGTTTTATTTAAGTACGGCTAAATAAAATTATGAAATTATAATACTATAATTCTTACTTAACTTTTTAACTTTAATCGTTAACCCAATAAGCGGAGTCTCAACCTCGTCCAATGTATTTGTAGCCTGGTAACTATAAATGAAAATCAGCAACTGAACTCCGTGTAAAAGTGAGAGAATTTATTCTTCTACTTTTTTAGTATTACCTGCTTTTACCCAAGCATCTTTTCCACTACTTTCGATACGAATTTTCTGCCAAGTTTTATCATTGCTTAATTCCAAAACTATAACTTTTTCATTAAAGCCAATACCACCTAGACGTTCAGCATTAAGTTCTGGTTCCGCTCTTAGAATTAAACCTTGAGGCCAAGTTACTGTTGCAGGGTAAGCGCCCGGAGGTAGTGGCTTTTCTTGTTCTTCTGATGGCGAATTTGTAGGAGTCGGCTTTGGTTTTGGAGCAGTTGTTGTTCCAGGAGTAGGAGTTTTCGCAGCTTGCGCTTTCACAGCAGCTTTATCATTAGAAAAAACAGGTTTGGGAGGAGCGATCGAAGTTCGATTCATAAAATAAATCGCCAGTGCTGCACCACCACCCACTAAAATAGCCATCGCTAATAAAACACCAAGTATTGTTTTTAGTATGTTAGACAACACAGTAACTACCTCTTATCAAAAGTTAGGTTATGAAGTTATGAGTGAAAAATTATAACTCTTAAATATTAAATTCTCAACGATTAAGAGTAGGGCAAGGAGTTAAGAGTTAGGAGTTAAGAGTTATAAATTTTTATTTTGGATTTTGGATTTTGAGTACACTGCGTTGCGGAGCTTCCCTCCTTTGTAGCAAGTGTACGGGATTTTGGATTGAATATCTTTAATTAAGAGTTGAAAATATTTTTCTAAAGAGTTAGGAGCTAGAAATTTTGATTTCTCCCCATCCCCCCATCCTCTTCCTACTGCAACTGTTGTTGAATCCTGTCACTCAAAGGATTGTGTTTGGATGCCAGACGTGCCCTTCCCGAAGCAGCCCACTGCCGCAGCTGCTCGATTTTTTCTTGAGCGGTTCTGGCTAAGGGTATGATTTGACTGGCGGCTTCTAAAATATCGTCTGTAGTAAAGTCGCGGTTTTGGCTAAAGCCGATGTGCATGGCTTCGATTAATGTTTGCTCGATTTCAGCACCAGAAAAATCGGGTGTTTCGTAAGCTAATCTTTCAATGTCGTATTCTTTGATATTATGGGGGCGCAATCGCGATAAATGTACGTTGAAAATGGCTTTTCTTTCTTCTTGAATAGGTAAACCGACGAAGAATATTTCATCAAATCTACCTTTACGCAATAATTCCGGCGGTAATTCTTGGATTTCGTTGGCAGTCGCAACTACAAATACGGGTGAGGTTTTTTCTGCCATCCAAGTAATAAATGTACCAAAAACTCTACTAGTAGTTCCCCCGTCGCCTTTGCTACCAAGTCCGGAAAAGGCTTTGTCTATTTCATCTATCCACAGGATACAAGGTGAAAGAGCTTCGGATACCTGTATCATTTGACGGGTGCGCGATTCCGATTCACCTACCAAACCGCCAAATAATCTTCCCACATCCAAACGCAGTAAAGGTAAATGCCAATGATGGGCGATCGCTTTTGCAGTTAATGATTTACCTGTGCCTTGAATTCCTACCAGCAGCAAACCTCTGGGATGGGGTAAACCATATTGTCTGGCTTTTTCGCTGAAGCCACCACCTCTTCTTAATAACCAATCTTTGAGATTATCCAATCCACCAATATCGGAAATTTGTTCTGTAGCGGGGATAAAATCGAGGATTTGAGTTTGACGGATAGTTTGACGCTTTTCCTGTAAAACTAATTCCACATCTTCCGATTGTAATTCTCCACGAGCGGCGATCGCTCTTGACAAAACGCGCCGAATGCGTTCCATACTCAAGCCTTGAGCGGAACGAACTAATTCATTTAAAACTTGATTTGGTAGGGAATTATTAGTTGCGCTTAATAGTCTTTCAATTTCGGTTTGTATTTCTGCTGCATTCGGTAAAGCGAATTCTACCACCGTTAACACTTCTGTTAAATCGTCGGGAATTGCAACACGGGGGGAAAGTATAACAATATTTTTTGGTTGCGATTTTAATAAACGGGCTAGATTGCGGAGTTTGCGGGAAATTGCCACATCATCTAAAAACCGATGAAAATCCCGAAGAATTAGTACAGCAGGTGCGGAAGCGTGTAATTTTTCTACAAATTCCAAAGCTTGTAACGGGTTGCGTCTGCCAAAACCCGCATCGTTAGGATTGCCTTGATAACCATCTACAAAATCCCAAGTGTATACCTGACGATTACCTTGATTGCTGGCTTCTTCCCGAATTACGGCTTCTAAACGCTCTTCTTCCTGAGTGGGAATATAAATTAAAGAGTAGCGAGCGCGTAATAGTAGTTTAAACTCTTCGCGGAATGTCATAGTTGTTTTTTTAAGTGGTTTATTTTATTGTTCCGGTTTTTATTACGTTTGTTAAATAAGAATGATTAACTACTGAGATGCGGAGGGCGCAGAGGAATTTGAGAGCGGTTTTAAATTTATCAGCTAAAAATCTCGATATATCTTCTTTATTCGTTGGGATGACTTAGATTTATGAGACGTAGCAGTGCTACGTCTCTACATTAGTTATTTGTTAGGAATTATTATCTAGCCAGATGGTTAAATCATTTTGGTTGGAAAAATCTAACAGTGCTTCTCCTAAGTCTTCTAATTGGGTAGTGGATAAAGCTTGAATTTTTTGTTGCGTTTCTGAATTCAAGTTACTAATACGACGGTTAAGTAAACGCATGGTGTATTGCAATGCTTCTTGTTTCTTACCTATTTGCTCTCCTCGTTGGATAATATCTTGGTAAATCACTGATTCTTGCATAATTTCCTCTCGAAATAGTTGATTAATTAAATTTCGATCAAATCGTAATCCGGCTAAGATTTGGGTGCAGGCTGATATATTTTTTTGTTCTTCGCTTTCTTCAATCATATCTACCGCATTTGCAACTTGCTGTAATAAGCTTTCGGGTGAATTGCTTTTTGCTAATGCTGCAAGCGGTAAAAGTGCTGGGTTATTTAGTAAAGGTGCGGAATCTTCTTCCCATAAGCGAATCACTCGATATTTGTGACGGGTGTTTCTATCTACATATTCCGTTTTGAAAACCATTTCCGAGTTGCTCGGTTGCAGGAAGATTATTACTTGTTCGATGTCACACCAGTATATTTGTTTTAATCTGATGTAGTAATTGAGCATTCGGAAGTCTAGCGGTGGTGTTGATTTTGGTTGAGTTTGAAATTCTATGTGTAAAATTTGGTTGGCATTTTTCAGAAATGTCACCGAATCAGCGCGAATTGGTTCGAGGTTGAGTTCGGTTTTGAGTACTTGCATATCTGAAGTATCGGTGGAGAGCAGCCATTTCGCGAACTCTGTGGGGTAGGTTTCGGCGAGGTATTTGCAGGTATTGTCGTAAGCCAAGAGTCAGTTAACAATTATCAATGGACAATTTTAATATTTCATGTTTTGTAGGGTGCGTGACGGTTACGGTAATTTATCACCTATAACGTGCAGGATTTTAAATTACCGTCACGCACCATCTTGTTGAAAGCATCATTACTAGCTTCTCAGTAATTTTCCGGAATTATCAGCAATATTACTGAATGATTTTTATAGTAACTTTGCTACTTACTGCTTGTATTTACCTATGAACGAACAGCGTCAAGATGCTTACATTGATATTGAATCTTCTTTGCAAGCGCAGATAGAAGAATTAAGCGACGAAGATTTACAAGCTTATGTGCAGTTTTTGACAGAAATTTTGCAAGCAACGGAAGAAAGCAACGGTGATGCGGAAGTTGTGTACCCGCTATTTGCTGCAAATACAGATAAACTCGATAGTATTTTCGCTGAAATATTGCGAGCTTGGGCAACAAATAAGTTTGAGGAAGCAGAAGCGGGTGTCGTACTATATATTGCAGTAGCTATTAGTTATTTTAGTAGTTTGATTGCACAATTTCCTCTGGGTGATAAAGCTAGCAATATAGAAATTGCTGTTGCTAGTTGTGAGACTCTTCTCAAAGTATTTACTCGCGAAGCTTTTCCCCAACAATGGGCTGCGACGCAAAATAATTTAGCTCTAGCTTATAGTGACAGAATCAAGGGTGATATTGCCGAAAATATTGAAAAAGCCATTCAATCATACAATGCTGCATTGCAAGTTAGAACCTGTGAAGCTTTTCCCCAAGATTGGGCATTCACTCAAAATAATTTAGCTACTGCTTATAGTCAAAGAATAAAGGGTGATATTACCGAGAATGTTGAAAAAGCCATTCAATCATACAATGCTGCTTTGCAAGTCTACACCCAGAAAGCTTTCCCCCAAGATTGGGCAGGTACTCAAAATAATTTAGGCACAGCTTACAGGGAGAGAATCAAGGGTAGTATTGCCGAAAACATTGAAAAAGCTATTACTGCATACAATGCTGCTTTGCAAGTCTACACCCAGAAAGCTTTTCCCCAAGATTGGGCATTCACTCAAAATAATTTAGCCGCTGCTTACAGTCAAAGAATCAAGGGTAATATTGCCGAAAATATTGAAAAAGCTATTGCTGCATACAATGCTGCTTTGCAAGTCTACACCCAGAAAGCTTTTCCCCAATATTGGGCATTTACTCAAAATAATTTAGCTGCTGCTTACAGTCAAAGAATCAAGGGTGATATTGCCGAAAATATTGAAAAAGCTATTGCTGCATACAATGCTGCTTTGGTAGTCTTTACCCAGCAAGCTTTTCCCCAATATTGGGCAGGTACTCAAAATAATTTAGCTGCTGCTTACAGGGAGAGAATCAAAGGTGATATTGCCGAAAATATTGAAAAAGCTATTGCTGCATACAATGCTGCATTGCAAGTTTACACCCAGCAAGCTTTCCCCCGAAAATGGGCGATGACGCAAAATAATTTAGCTATGGCTTACAGTCAGAGAATCAAGGGTGATATTGCTGAAGAAAATATTAAAAAAGCTATTGCTGCATACAATGCTGCTTTGGTAGTCTTTACCCAGCAAGCTTTCCCCCAACAATGGGCTACAACGCAAAATAATTTAGCTGCTGTTTACAGGGAGAGAATCAAAGGTGATATTGCCGAAAATATTGAAAAATCTATTCAATCATACAATGCTGCTTTGCTAGTATTTACCCAGCAAGCTTTCCCCCAACATTGGGCGATGACGCAAAATAATTTAGGTATGGCTTACAGCTACAGAATTAACGGAGATATTGCCGAAAATATTGAAAAAGCTATTGCTGCATACAATGCTGCATTGCTAGTTAGAACGCAGCAAGCTTTCCCCCAACAAAATACAAAAACTTTATTAAACCTGGGAATGGTTTACCAAGACACAAGTAGATTTACTCTTGCTTACAATGCCTATGAATCAGCGATCGCCACAATAGAATTATTACGTGGCGAAATTATTTCCGGTGAAGAAAGTAAGCGCAAACAAGCCGAAGAATGGAATCAACTTTATCTACATATGGTGGAAGTTTGTTTGCATTTGAAAGAAGAAACCCTAGCGCTAGAGTATATCGAGCGCAGCAAAACCCGTAACCTAGTCGAACTTATTCTCGATCACGATCGCAAAACTATCTTCCCCCCAAACGTAGTTACTCAACTCGAACAACTCCGAGATGAAATAGCCAAAGGACAATATCAAATCCAAAATAGTACAGCCGAAAATCCTACAGCTTTAGCCCAACACCTTCAGGAATTACGACAACAGAAGAAGAGTTTAGAAGATAAATATTTACCTGTTGGTTCAAGTTTCAGCTTCAAAGAATTCCAAAAAGATTTAGACAAAAATACAATAGTTATTGAATGGTATATTACCAATACAAGCTTAGAGACTTTTATTATTACCTCTGATAATCTTCAAAGATTCAACTCATTTATATCTGCGGATAATTCCAAAGCTTTTGCCGATTGGAATTTCAATTATTTGAATGCATACTATAACAATAAAACCGAGTGGATAAATAGTCTCCCTTCTAGACTCACTCAACTTGCTCAAATCTTAAATATAGAAGAAATTCTCCAGCTAATACCACAAAATTGCTCCCACCTAATTCTCATTCCCCATCGCTACCTACATTTATTCCCACTTCACGCACTACCTTTAACTAATGGTAGTTTCTTATGCGATAAATTTTCAGATGGTGTAAGTTATGCTCCCAGTTGTCAACTATTACAACAAGTAAATTTACGACAAAGAGTTGATTTCAAATCCCTATTCGCTATTCAAAATCCTACAGAAGATTTAGACTACACAGATTTAGAAGTAGAAATAATTTCCTCGCTATTCGCTGACAAAGAAATATTATCTAAAAAACAAGCTACTCAAACCGCTTTATCTCAAGCTTCATCGCAAATACAACAAGCAAATTATCTGCACTTTTCCTGTCACGGTAAATTTAACTTAGATGTACCTCAAGATTCTTGTTTGCTCTTAGCTGGTGCAGTTGAAAATGATAAATTAGATTTGAGTAAATGCTTGACTTTAGGTAACTTATTTGAACGAGATTTTAATCTTAATCAATGTCGTCTTGTCGTGCTTTCTGCTTGCGAAACTGGTTTAATTGATTTCCAGAATACCAGCGACGAATACATTGGTTTACCCAGCGGTTTCTTATATGCTGGTAGTTCTAGTGTAGTAAGTAGTTTATGGACGGTAAACGATTTATCAACGTCTTTTCTAATGATTAAATTTATCCAAAATCTAAAGGATGTAGAAAATGTTTCTGTACCAGTTGCCTTAAATAAAGCTCAAACTTGGCTGAGGGAAGCAACCAAAGAAGATTTACAGAAATGGGCGAGTGATTTACCTTTAGATAGCACGAAGAAGGGAAAAATACGTCGTCAGCTTAGAAATAATACTGTAGAAAAACCATTTCATTCACCTTTTCATTGGGCTGCATTTACTGCTGTTGGAAAATAGGAGGATAATTAATATGATGTCTGATTATGAAGTCACTGTTAACAATTTCATCCATTTACTCAAAACTAAGCCTAGCTTATTTTCAAAGGAAGAAAATACGAAGTTAGCTCAATTGCTTAATTCTCAATCTGATGATATTCAATCTCTTTCTAATACGATTTCAGATTGGTGTGAGAAACATCCCCAAGTCGATGATGCTTTAGCAGAACTTGAGGATATCACACAAAGAGCGCCTGGAACTACTAAAGTTAATTCTAATATTCCTAAATATGAACTTGATAAAAAAACTTTAATTAATGCTATTCAACAAAGTTGTGCTAATGCTAATGCTAAGGATAAGGATAAAAAGAATAAATAGCAAAAGTTAATTTGTAAATCATATAGCCCACCTGCGGTTGCGAACCGCAGGCTAACAGCAAAAGTCTTATAAATAAGACTGAAAAAAGCTCATGGTACACCATTTATAATCAAAATGGATTATTCAACAGCAAAGGTAGCGTATCCCAAACTTACCCTCTACGCTTTTCATCTACGTCAAAATCTAGCTCAAAATCCCGAACAATTCGTTGAAAATTCCAATCACCTATGGCAGAAATGTCAGGAAATTGGTCACAAATTAGGTATCCCAAAACTAGAAAATTTATCAACGTCTGAAAATCAACAAATATCAAATGATAAGATTATAAGTTTTACAGCTATTAAACATAATAATAATCTTCATTTAAGCGGAGAAATTAATCGTTTACTAATTCACGATACTTATGCTCTAGATTTAACTTTTCGTTATCCACATTCAAAAGTACAACTTTCTAATTTAAAAGGATTAAATCAAGACAATTGCTTACTTCCAACTAATATAAATGCTTCTCTCGGACAAACTTTAGTATTATTTGCTCAAGCTGTAGAAAAAATTAACCATGAGAAAGCTTTCGCTGATGCTTGCCTAAAAGCTTTAATGACTGAAGCTGAATTCCATAAATTAAACCTTTCATGTCACGGAAAAGGAAAATTATTAAATAGTTCGATATTTGAATATAATAATAATGCTGATTCTCCTGAAAATCAGTGTCATATTTTAATTTGGTTAAATACAAATCAACAAACTACCGATTTAGCAGAAGCTGGAGAATACTATTATCCTTTAATTGTTCTTCTAAACTGTCGCAGTAAAATTATTTATGCTCGTTCGGAATCTCGTTGGTGTTATCAACAAGCTCGGAAAGAGTACAGTCAATTAGAAGCTAAAGTTAATCAATTTAATATAATCAAAGATAAATCAGTTGATTCTAAATTAAAAGAATTTAATCAATGGCTGAATGAAGTGCCCGAAATTTATTTTAATTATGCTCGCTATTTAAGAGATTTGCAATTACAGAAAAATACTATTATAACTAACGTAAAAAACTATAAATTATATCTTGACAAAATCAAAGCAATCTCTAATCAAGATGATTTAGAATTTTTATCCAGCTTCCTGGAGTTAGCTGAAGATACTTTTATAGAACAAATTAATACAGACTTAGCTTATCTTACACCCGCTCAAAGTCTTTTCGAGCAATTCATTGAGTCAATTCGCGGTATTGTCGAAATCAAACAAACTAAGCGCGAACGCAATCTCAATAACACAATACAAATACTCGGTATCGGCTTTGGTGGTGGTGCGATTGTTTCTGGTGTTGTCACGCAACATATTGATAAAATCAATCAACCTTTAGCAACTATATCTCCAAATAATCCACCACATCCGTTTTATGCTTCTTTATTTATAAGTTTCGCTGCAACTTTATTTTTTGCTTTTATAGGTTGGCTGATAACTAAATGGAAAAACAGGTAATTAATTAAGTCTTTATTCAAAACTAAGCGATCAAAAATCGCCGTGGATGCGGCGACTTTACTTTAAATTCAGGTTTCTAGAATATTCTTTACTGCTGGTTATTGTTCACCTCTTTCTCTTTGCAAAACCCGCAACTCTTCAATTGATAACCCGGTGAGTCTAGATATATCTTCTAAAGCCATGCCAGTGTTAAGTAGATTGATAGCGACTTCAGCTTTACCTTCAGCCTTACCTTCTGCTCTACCTTGTGCCTTACCTTTTTCTTCTCCTTCTTGCAAGATTTCTTGATAAATGGGTGATTCGCGCATAATATCTGACCTCAAAATTCTTTTAATCAAGTCTTTATTCAATACTAAACCAGCTAAAATCGCTGTGGATGCAGCGACGTTGCTTTGAGTGCGGTTGTCGGAAATTTCGTTTATCTCGCTGGCAACTTGGTTTAATAAATTCTCAGGATTTAGGGTATTACTCAAAACGGCGAATGGCAGTAAACCGGGATTTTCTAGAAATATTTCGGCTGGTTGTTCCCACAATCGAATGATTTCAAATTCGTGACGGGTACGAGTCAACGTAAAACTGTTTTGATAAACTAATTCTGAATTTGTCCGGTTAAGGTAAATCACAAATTGATGCATTTCCTTTTCTGGGAAGCGACGATAGCCTCGCAATCGGTAATCTATCATCCGGAAAGGAATCTTGGGATCTGGTTGAGTTTGGAACTCAATATGCAAGATTTTGTCATCTGACTGAAGAAGTATCAACGCATCGGCTCGAATGGGTTCGAGTGAAAGTTCTTTCGGACTAAGTTCGGTTAGGTTGATGGGTTCTCCCAATAGCCAATTAGCAAAGTCGCTAGAAAAGTTTTCAGCTAAAAATTTACAGATATTGTCAAACATTCAGCAATTTTACCAGGCAAGGTTGACTTGTTTGTCTAAATATTTTTGAGTAAAAAAGCTACAAATATTTTTATTTTTAGTCGTCGCTCTCAGTATTTTAAAACACTTTGTATCCGCTTATATGTCCTTAAAATTGTGCTGCAAAAATTTAGCTATAATTTCATATATATAAAAAGCAAGTAATGACAATTACGCTATTTTTTCACCATAAAAAGTCTATTTGACTAAATATTTAAACAATTCTATCTTTAATAAAGTAATTTAGATAACCCTTGTTTATTACTTGTCAAAGTAATTTACTTTTAAAGCTAAAAATGTAGCTTTTTTACTAGAAATTACTATAAATAACGGAATAAAATAATACATCTAAGCAAGAGGTAGGTTAGCGCTTATGTACCCAACCCCAGAACAACTTGCACAGGACGAAACTACTCCACCCGATAAGTTGAGGATTCTTGCATATGAAAGTGTAGAACTTGAAAGATTAGTAGCGACGAATCCGAGTGCCGAACCGGAGTTATTGCGGGAGTTAGCATCAAGTGAAGATAAGGCTACCCGCGAAAATGTGACTACAAATCCGAATACACCAACAGATGTACTGCTGAAATTAGCGGGGGATTTTCCTCGTCAATTTTTCTCAAATCCGGTTTTGTCCTTATTAATGTTAGAAAATCCGAATTTAGCAACAGATATATCATATTGGTCTTTGTTGAAACTGTTAAAACAAGATGATGCGCCAGAATGGTTTTTGGCTTGTGCTGCAATGCACGCGAATTCCTTGGTATTGGAAGCTGTAGCTAAACATAAACAAGCAACAGAAGCGATTTTGGTTCAGCTGGCAATTAAGAGTAGGTACGATCCAGAATTGGGTTTATGTATTGCACAACGCAAAGATGTATCGCAAACAGTTTTAGAAAAGTTAGCGGAGCATGGTGCGGGTTCGGTTCGCTTACATTTAGCTACATACCCAAAAACTCCTGTGAAGGTTTTGGAAATTTTAGTCGAACATCCAGAACCGAATTGGAATTTAAGGGTAGCTATTGAAACAAATATTGCCAAAAATCCCAACACTCCGCTAAATGTTCTTGAAGCTTTGATAAAAGTTCCATATACCAAAGTCAAAAGTGCGATCGCTAAACGTTCCGATCTAACCAAGCATCTGATAATCGAATTGGCAATGGATTATCGGGTGCATACGATGAATTTTTTGCCTCAAAATCCTCACATCCCTCTTCTTTGGTTGGAGGAAATGGCAGAGCATCCGATTGAACGGGTGCGTCAAATGGTGGCAAGGCATCCGAATACACCACCGCATTTACTAGTACAAGCGGCAAACAATTTGGAACTACGTCAATTTGTCGCGGAAAATCCCTGTACCCCTCCAGAAGTTCTTGAAGAATTGGCAATGGATGCCAGAGGAGATATCCAGGCTGCTGTAGCCAGGAATGCCAAAACTCCAGGTTACGTCTTGGAAATATTAGGCAGTACTCCGTTTCATGACTTGTTGTTAGCGCGTCATCCCCATACTCCAAGTTCTACTTTGCAAAAAATAATGTGGCGTTTGGCATTAGATGAACGTTTATCTGTTCGCAAATATGTAGCCCAGCACAATCATGCACCAGTGTCAATTCTGATTCAGTGGGCAAAAAGTTCGCCGGAATTACGTCCGTGGGTTGCTTCAAATGCTCGCACTCCATCCCGGATTCTAGAAGAACTTGCTAAAGATACATCCAAAGATGTGCGTTATGGCGTGGCAAGAAACACCAACACTCCCCCCCACATATTAAAAAAGCTGGCTGAAGATTGGCGGTTAGAAGTGCGTCAAGCTGTGGCCAAAAATCCTCAAACACCCGGAGATGTTTTAGAGATTTTAATTAAAGATTGGCATTTGCGGTCATTTATTGCTCAAAACCCCAACACCCCAGCCACAGCCTTAGAGCAACTTACGCAATTCTTCCGATACGACTGGTATATAGTTCAACATCCCAACACCCCACCCAAATTGCAACAAAGATTATTAGAAGAATTTTCTACCAGCGTAGTCGAAACCGAAAGGCTCTTTGTAGCAAGACATTCAGCCACACCCGTAGAAATTTTAGAGCATCTTGCCCAGGATGAAGACCATGTTGTTTCCAAATCTGCAAAGCGCTCCTTGAGGAAGAGAGGGGGAGATGGGGGGATGGTAAGCCACTGCGTTGGGCGGGTTCCCCGACTTGTAGCAAGTGGCGCAACCCGGAGGGGGGGACAAGGAGACAAGGGGAAGATAATCCTAATTCCTAATTCCTAATTCCTAATTCCTAATTCCTAATTCCTAATTCCTAA